>CALDGA010000244.1 GCA_937942085.1 uncultured Flavobacteriales bacterium | reverse complement strand
ACCTCGTCCAACTTTTCGTTGTACATCATCAGCGGCACCTCATAGATGGTACTCGCATCACGTGATTCAATGACATTGCGTTGACGCACGTTGGTAAATAGGGCTAGTTTACCCTTGATATCGTCATCTACAGGGTGTTCTGAACGACACACCAAGACATCAGGTTGCACCCCGCTTTCGAGCATGGTTTTCACACTGTGTTGCGTAGGCTTCGTTTTTAACTCGCCGGTTACGTTCAAGTACGGCAACAAGGTCAAGTGGATCACCATACAATTGCGTTCCAACTCCCATTTGAGCTGACGCACAGATTCGATATACGGCAATGCCTCAATATCCCCCACTGTACCACCGATCTCGGTGATGACAATGTCAAAGTTTCCGGTCTCACCCAGAATCTTCACGCGGTTTTTGATTTCATCTGTGATGTGAGGAATAACCTGTACGGTCTTTCCTAAGTAGTCCCCACGACGCTCCTTATCGATAACGCTTTGGTAGATTCTACCAGTGGTAACGTTGTTTCCTTGAGAGGTCGGCGTATTCAAGAAACGCTCGTAGTGACCTAAATCCAAATCTGTTTCAGCACCATCTTCGGTAACGTAACACTCTCCGTGCTCGTAGGGGTTCAGCGTTCCTGGATCAACATTGATATAAGGGTCCAATTTCTGAATGGTCACACGGTAGCCGCGTGCCTGAAGGAGTTTGGCCAAAGAAGCCGAAATAATACCCTTACCTAATGAAGATGTCACCCCTCCGGTGACGAAGATGTACTTTGTGCTCGCCATAGTTTGAATCAAAACAGCACAAAAGTACCTCTTTTTGCCGCCAATTAAAAGGTAAAACTTGCGCTAATCGTAGGCATGATTGGGAGCTGATTCACGCGCTCCGCAGCGACGCGATCATAGTAGAAAATATTCTCCCTGTTGTACATGTTTGTGGCCCCAATAACTACCTCAGCCTGACCCGTTTTCAAGGTCGTACTGTACTTCAGTGAAGCATCTAACCTATGGTAAGTAGGCAGCCTATTGCCGTTCAAAGTACCGTAGAGCACGCTAGGGTCGCCATTGGCCGTCGTGTAATCAAAGTTGATATCAGGATTCCCAAATGGATCCAAGAAATCAATTCCCGGGTAATAGCCCTGGGTCGGGGTGAATGGGAATCCAGTTCCTAAATTCCAACGCACGCTCAAAAACCAACGCTCCTCCTTGCCCATCTTCACATTCGCAACGAGGTTCACATTGTGTCGACGGTCAAAGTTTGGCGCGTAGACTTGGATACCGTCGTCGCGCTGCACCTTACTCCAAGCATATACTCCCCAGAAGTAGTAACGTCCTTTTTCAAACTTCACCAAGGCATCATAGCCATAGGCCCATCCGTGCTCAACGATGAAGTCTTTGCGCAAGATTTCCGGACGATCACTGTAGGCCGGCACATCGTCGTAGAGCTTATTGCGGTTGATGTTGGAAATCTGCGAGAAGTCCTTGATATACGATTCCACGGTCACGTCCCAATGGTCGCCCAAATCGTATTCGAAACCGGCTACGCCGTGAGTTGCTTTTTGGAGCCTGGAAGTGATGGGGCGGTCGCGGAAGCTAGTGGGCAAATCCGTCGCCCCAGATAAGAACCCATAAAAGAGGTTGACCACATCGCGGTCGCTATTGGCTGCGACAAGGTTTTGGCTGTACTTCCCACCGGAAGCCTTGAACCTAAAATCTTCGGTAATGCTGTACTTCAAACCCAGTCTAGGCTCTACACTGAGCTCACTCAAGGAGCCATAATAATGGAAACGCAAGCCAGGCTCAAGAATTAAGAGTGTACCGACTTTGCGGTAATTAAAGAATCCACCTAATTCCGTGGTACTCTCTTGCTGGTTCAACCCTAATCCCAAAGAATTCGTGTAATTAAAGTCTGTGGTATAACCGATGAGGTCCAGGCCGTATTTGATCTCGTCCGCCTTGCCCAAGAAATAGGTGAAGTCCAAGCCACCGTTAAAACCATTGATGGAAGAATTGCGCGGCTGATCCGGGTTCTCAGTGCTTGAGATGTAATAATAACTCTGGGCAAAATCGCCCTGAATGAGGGTTGCGGAGGCTGGTGGGATCACGGTGAAATTGGCCCCATATCCCCAACTGTTCCATTGAATGCCTTGTGCGCTGTCCAACATGACGGCATCGGAGAAATTAAAGGCTTTCGCGCTCAACTTTGAGCCGCCCTTGCTTTGCGTCGTGAACTTCCCGTAAACATCATTGAAGGTGAAGGGCAATCCCCCGAATCTCGTTTCCACATAGGGATAAAAAATTGGGGCCGATTGGCGCAAATAGCTTGTCTTCCCACTCAAGAACAGGCTGTTATTGGCCAAGCCATTCTTATCTTTTTTGCCCAGCGGGGTCTCCACCAAGAGCTTACTCATGTAGGTAGAAGAATAGAGTTTCCCTGTGGTTTCAGAACGGTTCCCGTCGCGGGTACGGATATCCATGACCGAGCTGTTTCTAGAACCATATTCAGCGCCAAAGCCGGCCGTGTACACCTTGGCACTTTGTAAAACGTCGGTATCGAAAACGGAGAAGAACCCAATGCTGTGGAAGGGATTATAGATGATCATCCCATCGAGCAAAACAAGGTTTTGGATGGGCGCGCCACCGCGAATATATAATTGGCCTCCTTGATCCCCTGTGGTGACCACCCCTGGCAAGACGGAAATGGCTTTCATCAAATCTGGATCTCCCCCAGCGGAGAAGGTTTCGATGGCTTTAGGGTTTAGATTGACTACTGCGGTGTTGACCTTGACCTTTTTCTCGGCTCGCTCAATGTTCAAGTCTACGGTATTCAGCATTTGTGAACCTTCGTCGAGGTAGACCTTGATGGTATTGGGCTTGTTCTTGTAGATGCGAACGGTCTCGCTCACAGTCTCGTACCCTAAAAAACTCACGGTAACTTGGACCTCGCCTACCGGAAGATCCGCCAACTGAAAATAGCCGTCCAAATTCGTTATGGTTCCGCGTTCCTCCCCCTCTACTACGATGTTGGCATAGGGAACGGGGGCACCGTTACTTTTTTCATAGACGAAGCCTCGTAGCATTTGAGGCTGTGCATACACTATCGTCGCTAAAAGCAGTGAAAATATGGTTAGGAATCTTTTCATTTCTCAGGTTAGGGAATGCTAAAGTACGCACTTGATGAGCCATTCTCTCAAATGTTCGTATTCATTTGCACTGGAAGGGATGACCCCTTTGCATTTTCTATCAAATATCAGGAGCTCTTCGAGCATCACTAGGGCATGTGCACCACTGTAATGACGTGAGGCCTGTGCAAATTGTTTTAGGAAATACGGATGAATCTTCAGTGCAGAGGCAATAGATTTTTCCGGCTTGCCCTTCATGCTGTGGTACTGCAGCAGGTTGTTCACGAAATTGAACAAGATCCCGGTGGTCATCTGCACGGGATGCTCTTTGGGATTTTTACTGAAGTAATGTACGATTTTGAAGGCCTTGGCAATATTGCGTTCTGCGATGGCCGCCACGAGTTCGAAATTGTTGTAGTCCTTGCTAATTCCGATATGACGCTCGATATCATCCGCGCTTAAATCACGACGATCGCCCATGGCCACATCCAGTTTCTCCACTTCCTTGTGCAAGCGGCTCAAATCCGTGCCCACCTGTTCGGCCATGGCAGCCACAACATTGGAGGAGCAACGGAAACCCTTGGCGCCCAATTCCTTTTCCAACCAAGGCATTACTTGGTAATCACGCAGGGGATCGCTTTCCAAAAACACGGTGTTCGCTTTGATCGCTTTTCCGGCCTTGCTGCGCTTGTCCAATTTTTTGTGCATGTGCCCAAAGGCCAGCACAGTGCTTGGCTGTGGCTGGTCCAAATAACCGGCCAACAGTTCCCAATCCGCCGCCTTCAAATGCTGTGCTTCTTTCACCACAACAACGATGCGCTCGCTCATCATAGGAAAGCGTTTGGCCTCCTCGAGAATCTGCAGCATGTTGGTCTCCTTGCCGTACAACACGGTTTGGTTGAAACTGCGTTCGGATTCATCTAAGATTCCTTTCTCGATGAGTTGCAGCAGCTGCTGGGCATAGAACGGCTCCTCACCCGCGAAGAAGTACACGGGAGCGTACTTGCCTGCCTTGAGGTCTTTGGCAATACTTTCAAAGCTGTAGGCACCCATTAGTCGTTGTGGTAAGGTTCGTTATTCAATATGGTCATACCGCGGTAGAGCTGTTCTAAAAATACAACACGGATTAATTGGTGTGAGGTGGTCATTTTACTCATGCTCAGTTTTGATTGAGCAGCGGCGTACATGCGGTCTGAAAAACCAAAGGCACCCCCGACCACAAACACCAGTCGCTTTGGTCCAGCGTTCATCCATTTTTGCAGTTGTGTAGCAAATCCACGACTGTGGTATTCTTTGCCCTTTTCATCGAGCAACACAATGGTATCTCCCGGTTGGAAAAACTTGAGAAAAACATCTGCCTCCGCTTCTTTCAATGCTTGTGGATTGAGCTTGCCTCCGCCTTTAACATCCGGCAACTCGACATATTCAAAAGAGATATAGTGTTTGAGGCGCCCCGCAAATAATTGGGCCCCTTCCCTAAGGAATGGTTCAGAAGTTTTACCAATAACCGTGAATACAATCTTCATGTGCCCTACAAAGATGCTAACTTGCATTGAGAACACTAAAGGAATCCCCTAGGAATATGTCTGCGAAAGAAGATTTTGTGCCCAATTTTTCTTTGCTCGACCCACAAATCGAATTTGCCATTGCCGAAGATATTGGAGATGGAGACCATAGCGCCTTAAGTTGTTTATCTGCCGCAAGTCGTGGACGAGCGAAACTACTGATGAAAGAGGATGGGATCATTGCCGGCATTGCCTTAGCTGAATATATCTTCAAAAAAATCGATTCCTCGGTAAATTTTGAGGCCGATGCGAAAGACGGACAGTGGATCACTGCAGGCTCCGTTGTGTTCAAAGTGGAAGGCTATACCATCAAACTACTCCAGAGTGAACGCCTTGTGCTCAACTACATGCAGCGCCTTTCAGGGGTTGCTACCAAAACACACCACATGGCGCAGCGTATTGCGCACACCTCTTGCCGACTGTTGGACACCCGAAAGACCACGCCTGGATTGAGGGTGTTGGAGAAGTGGGCCGTGCGCCTTGGGGGCGGACATAACCACCGCATGGGGTTATACGATATGGTGATGCTTAAGGACAACCACATTGATTTCGCCGGCGGCATCGGCCCAGCTGTGGCCCAAGTACGTCAGTACCTCAAGGAGCAGCAAAAAGAATTGGCCATAGAAGTAGAAACGCGTAACATTCAGGAAGTTCACGAAGCCTTAGCCGCCGAAGCAGACCGAATTATGTTGGATAATTTCGATATTGCCACCACCAAAGAGGCCGTAGCACTGATCGGCGGGCGCTGCGAAGTCGAAAGTTCCGGGGGAATCACAGAGCATACCCTTGTTCCTTTCGCAGAATGTGGCGTAGATTACATCAGTGTTGGCGCCCTGACACACCATATTAAAGGGGTGGACATGAGCCTCAAAGCGTATTAAACATGGGAAACCTAGGCCAAAAGATCAAACAATTACTCTCCACGGTGAAACCGCCATTCTTCGACGGCCTCACCTTGTGGGACGTCCTGAGCTTCTTTTTCCGCGGCATATACGAAGGGGCTATTTCCTCGCGAGCCGGATCGGTGAGCTTTAGTTTCTTCCTTGCTCTTTTCCCTGGCATCATCTTCATCTTCACCTTAATTGCCTACCTCCCGCTCGATATTTTCCAAGACGAACTCTTCGAACTTTTAGCCACCGTACTGCCGCCAAGCACCCACGACATGGCTTTCGAAGCCATTGAAGACATTCTGACCATCAAAAGAGGCGGACTTTTGTCGATCACCTTCGTGGCCGCGCTCCTGTTCGCGACAAACGGGACATTAAGTCTGATCGCCAATCTTGGCATCTCTTACCACAACATCAACGTAAAGAAATTTTGGTCACAGTATTTCAGCGCTTTCTTGCTGACTATTTTCCTCACCCTATTAATTCTTATCGCCATTGTAGCACTGATCTTCTCTGAAGGATTCACCGGCTGGTTGGCAGAACAAGGGTATTTGACAGAGTACACTACCGATATCATTGGCTGGGCGAGATTACTGGTTCTCCTCACCGCCACCCTCCTCGGCATCTCCGTCGTGTACAACTACGGGCCCGTACGTCGTCGTGATTGGCGATTCATCAGTCCGGGAAGCATTCTCGCTACGATTCTGATCATCGCATCGTCGCAAGGCTTTAGTTACTACGTTGAAAATTTCTCGACGTACAACAAATTTTACGGATCCATCGGAACTCTCCTGATCATGCTATTGTGGATCTACGTGAACGCCTTCGGTTTGATCATAGGTTTTGAATTGAACGCAAGTATTTCCGGGGCCCAATTAGAAAAGGGCAACGACAACCACCCCGCATCATGAAAAAATGGTTCCTCCTCACCTACCTCTTAGGCTTCGCCATTTCAGCACAAGCCCAGAATGAGATTGTTGGCCAATGGTACAACGAGGAAAAATCTTCCATTATAAGAGTCTACAAAGCCACCAACGACAAGTACTACGGCAAGATTACTTGGCTCGAGGACAACAATAACTCCGACGGCTCGACACCGCGCGTTGACGAATACAATCCAAATGAAGACAAGCAAAGTGTTCCCCTATTGGAACTCGTTATTCTCAAAGGATTGGAATACAATGCCACGGAAAAGCAATGGCAAAACGGCACCATCTACGACCCTGAGAACGGAAAGACCTATGAGTGCTTCTGTGAACTCAACGACGACGGCTCTTTGTATTTCAAAGGCTATGTCCTCGGCATTACGTGGTTGGGACGAAGCACTACTTGGACCCGACCTTAACGAGCATTACATCCAACAAAAAACCCGAGCCTGCGGCTCGGGTTTTTTATGATGCTTAAAATTTTTCGCTACCTCATCAGTAAGAACTGCTGGTACTTCACGTATTCCATACCCTCATTATCCCTATACATGATCTGTGCGATGTAGACTCCTTCAGTACACTGACGATTTTCAAACGATCCGTCCCAGCCGGTATTAATGTCTTTGCTGTGGAAAAGAATGTTTCCATCTCTATTGTACACCTGCATTTCAAAATAGCTGATGGCATTTGCTTTCACGATGTAGTAATCGTTCTTGGTATCACCATTTGGCGTAAAGGCCGTTGGCGCAAAGACCGCAGCCACATCACGTGGGTCCTTCACCGTATCACAATCTGCGATTTCTACATAGAATGTATCCGTACACAAGTATTTACAGTACCCCGCTTCCACCACTACGGTATCCGCTTTTAGGAAGGATTTCTGGTAATTTGCACCGTTCTGAGTGTTCCCGGATGTATTGGTCCAAGTGTAGGCAAAGTTGAAGGTCATCGAAGGACCACCTGCTTGGTTCACTGAAGGCACTGAGGTTCCCGTAGGTGCTGTAATACCTCCTGCACAATCGTACCAATCATCAGCATTCGTCAACTCGTTGAAATCGAAATTTACTGCCAAGGTGGGGAATGAAGATGGATTCAAGTGTGTACTCATGTAAGTGGCAACATCTCCGCTTGAACGCTCTTCCGACCAAATGCGGAATTCATCCATTTCACCATTCAAGTACGTCGCATTACCTGTGGTTGGCGACACACCATAACCCAAGGTAATATCCCCTGTGTGGGAAATATCTCCACCGACGTTCAGGGTTTTCTGCGTTTCATATCCACCGTCGATGTACATGGTCGCAGAACCTGTACCGCGGTTCCAGGTCACCGCAATGTGGTGCCAGTTTCCATCATCAATCTGAGAGATGGCGCCGAACATGAAATCATAGCTGTTGTTCTGGTCGCGGGCGGCAAAACCTACTGTACCTGTACCGTTTTTGAAAATCGCCCAACCGTGTCCGGCCGCGTTTCTGTACACTGCAAGGTATTCTGTGTTCGACATGTCGTTGGTCAATACCCAAAACTCTACGGTGAAGCTCGTGGTACCGATGTTGAATGCCGCGTTATTCGGAATCTCCAAATAGTCTGAGGAGCCGTTGAAGTCCAAAGAGTTATTCAACGTCGTCGAGCGCGAGGCGCTTACCTCTACGATCTCGTCTGGACACACAATAAAATTATCTTGATCTACCGAAACGGTCATGATCTGCTGACCGAACAATGCCGGTGCAAATGCCGTAAGTAGGAGTAAAAAGCGGTGCTTCATCATAAATGCTTGTGTTCCAAAAATAAGATTAAAAACCAATAGTTGACCTATTGCTCCATTTTACCATTGAATTTCCGTCCCAAGCCCACGTTGCCGGCAGTGTTCGCGAACAATGACGCGACCAAAGCGCATAGGTATTAGCGCCGGTATGATCGATAAAAAGGTACTGACCTTCTTGCAGCACAGCCGGGAGTTGGATGCCATACGCCAAATAATCTCCTGCAAAGCAAAGCGGTCCGGCAATATCAAAAGCCTTGTCCATCCCCTGCACTTGTGTGGCATCGCCATTCCAAACCGTCATGGGGAAGGAACGTGCTTTGGTGTAGGCGTCGCGCATGAAAAAATCAGCCCCGAGGTGAATAAAGAGCTTATTGGGCGCAAGAACATATTCGATGGCACTTAGCGCAAAACCTGCCTCTGCCTGGACCCACTGACCAAATTCGGTCACGAGCAAGTAGCTCGATCCGCGGAATACCTCAGCAACTATTTGTCCGTAGGCTTCCATCTGGGTTTGAGGCCCTAGAGATTCCGTCGGCAAACCGCCGCCAATATCGAGCACCTTAATTTTGCCAGGCGCCACGGCATTGATGGCATCCGCAATGCGCTTGAGCTCTTTCAAGGCACCGCGCTGTATGTTGAGATCCTTCATTTGGGACCCACTGTGCATGTGCAAGGCCTGGACGGGATAGCGCAGGGCAGCATCTACGATGCGTTCTTTCATATCCACGGGCACCCCAAACTTGCTCTCATTTTTGCTCACATCGAACAATTCCGGAGCTCCTGTATGCACCTGCGGGTTGATGCGAATGCCTAATATTCCTTGGAAATCAGCATCAAATCGGTCCAATTCCTCCAACGAATTCACATTCACCAACATCCCCGGCAGGGATGAGATCTCACGAATCTCGTGACGTGTTTTTACCGGA
>CALDGA010000243.1 GCA_937942085.1 uncultured Flavobacteriales bacterium | reverse complement strand
TACCATTCGCATCTACAATCCGATCAAACAGAGTCAGGATCACGACCCTAAGGGAATATTTATCAAGGAATGGATACCAGAATTGGCCCAAGTAACGGTGGAATACATCCACGAGCCGTGGAACATTCCTCCTTTGCAATTAGCGATGGAAAACATCAGCCTGGGCGATTATCCTGCAGAACCGATTATCAATCTTTCCAAGGCTCGAAAACAGGCCAGCGACACGCTGTATGCTGCGAAAAAATCAAAATCTGCTGCGGTAGAATCTAAGCGAATTCTCGCTAAACACACCAACCCAGGTCGTCGCGAACGCTAGCTTTCGTCTACTAATCGGAAGCCTTCACCGTGCACATTCTCAATACGCAATCGCTCGTCTGGACGCAAATATTTACGGAGTTTCGCCACATATACATCCATGGAACGCCCGGTGAAATAGTTATCCTCTTTCCAAATCTTTAAGAGTGCCTTCGAACGGGGCAATAGTTGATTGCGGTGTACGATCATCAACTTGAGTAGATCACTTTCCTTGGGACTCAACCGAACCACCTCTCCATCAATGCCTAGTTGACGAATCTTAGGGTAAAATTTGAAATTACCTATGGTCAGTTCATCCGGCTCCTCTTCAACTTCCGCAGATTTGCGGCCAATAATGGCTTGAATTTTATACAGCAACACATCTGTATCAAAGGGCTTTACTAAATAATCATCCGCCCCAGCCGAATATCCGGCGATAATATCCTCCTTCTGCCCTTTTGCCGTGAGAAAAATAAGGGGTTGACCGTTATCAATCTCTTTCACTTCTGTGGCTAGGGTGAGGCCGTCTTTCTTCGGCATCATAATGTCGAAAATACATAAGTCAAAGGTGCCTTGCTTAAAAGCACGTAAGCCTTGAACACCATCGCGCTCCAGGGTAACTTCGTAATCGTTGAAAGTCAAAGTATCTCGCAAAAGATTGCCGAAGTTGATATCATCTTCTACCAGTAAAATGTGCTGCTTGTCCATATCTATTTTCTTTGTAATGCCAGGGTAAATGTGGTTCCTTCACCGGGTGCACTTTTTAAGGTGATCTGACCACGGTGTTTTTCTACAATCTCTTTAACGAAGGAAAGGCCTAAACCGTGCCCTTTCACGTCGTGAATGTTTCCTTTGGTAGCTCGGAAGAATCGGTCAAAGACCTGCATCTGGGTTTCCTCATCCATGCCTATGCCTCGATCTTTGATGTCCACGAGATAATGGGCATTATTAAGGCCCAATTTTACGCTGATCTGCGGCGCTGAAGGACTGTACTTAATGGCATTGTCGATGAGATTCGTCAAGGCACTCTTCAACTGGGTGCGGTCGCCGAGGAAATCAAAGCTCCCCTCTGCCATTTGAAGGTCCATCCAACCGCCACGGTCTTGTACATTCAAACGGAAATGATCGACGGCCTCCTCCACTAATTGGTCCAGTTTCATCCACTCCTTATCCAGGGTGAGTTCCTCCTTATCCATCATGGACATTTGCAATACGCTTTCCATCTGCGCATTCATCCGCTTGTTTTCGGCCTTGATGATCTCAAAATAGCTGCGCATTCGCTCGGGGTTCATCTTCTCTCCGTTCTTCATCAATGAATCTACTGCCAAGTTGATGGTGGCCAACGGGGTTTTAAACTCGTGACTCATATTGTTAATGAAATCGCTCTTCACGGCAGCTAATCGCTTTTGACGACGGCCTTGACGCTGCACACCAAAGAAGGCAATAAGAATGACGGCCGCAAACAATAAAGCTGCCAACAAGCTTAGATACACGCGTTTGGCCAAAAAGAATCCTTCACGAGGGAAGTACAAGAGCAATTGGCGGGTGGGACCGAAAAAGCTTTCAGCTAAAACGTAATTGAATTTGACCAATTGCGGATTGAATCCCTCTGTCGTCAAGGTACTCAAGTAGCCATTTTCCACGACGCTCCACATCGGCTCCACGTTGATGCCTTGTGCCCGCAACTCAGCCGTAACGATACTGTCCATTTCACCATAAGACAACTGCGTTTCCCAAGGCAGATTGCTTTGGAAGTTGTCAAAAATCCCGCCTAGGAAGTTCGTATCTATACCGCCGAGACCGTACGGGTTTTGCACCTGACCGCTGGACCAACGCAACGTGGTCGTTCCCATGGGTGTAGAAATAGTCACAGTACTATCCCCCGTGCTCGTGGTTTGTCGCATACCCATGCTTTTGCGGCGAATATGCAAACGAACACGGTCGTTCAAATTTGTCGCCATTTGGCCCACGTTCGTCTCGTATTGCTGGCGTTGTAATTCCAACTCCCCAGATAACAAGCTCAGCTGTAGGTACAAGGCACCCAAAACAGCCGCCGTTAATATGGCTGTCGTCGAATGTTTTCTGAGTTTGCTGAGCAGTACTTTGAACATAGTACTAAGGTACGGGCTTCACCGAGACCGCGGCTTTTTTTAACGCGTATTAACAGCCTAGAGGATTTGGCCAATTAATGCATCGACATCTAGCCCTTCGCCCTTGGCTTTGTAATTGATGGCAATTCTATGGCGTAATACCGCCGGTGCCGCCTCTCGAATGTGGGCCATAGAAGGACTGCCCTCGCCACGCATCATGGCAATGGCCTTGGCTGCGATGACCAAGCTTTGCGACGCCCTTGGCCCCGCTCCCCAACTGAAATAATCATTGGCTATCGCATGGCTATCCGATTGTCCAGGACGTGTTTTTCTCACCAAAGAAACCGCATAGGTAACCACATCATCAGCTACCGGCACGGCACGCAAGGCGTGCTGTAGATCCACGATATCTTCTGCGCTCATACAAGAGCGGACTTCGGGCTTTTCATTGGTCGTCGTAGCCTGAACCACTGCAACCTCTTCCGAAGCCGATGGATAATCCATACGAATGTTAAACAAGAAGCGGTCAAGCTGCGCCTCAGGCAGCGGGTAGGTTCCCTCTTGCTCAATAGGGTTCTGAGTGGCCAAGACAAAGAACGGATGTGGCAGGTCCATCGTTTTTCCGGCGGCACTGACCTTGCGCTCCTGCATCGCTTCGAGTAATGCGGCTTGCGTTTTCGGAGGTGTCCTGTTGATCTCATCGGCCAACACGATATTGGCAAAGACCGGTCCTTTATGAAACACAAACTCGCGCTGAGCATTGAGCATTTCCGTCCCTGTAATATCTGAGGGCATGAGGTCAGGAGTGAATTGGATCCTAGAAAAATCCAATCCCAATGCCTTTGATACCGAGGTAATCAAAAGTGTTTTTGCTAATCCTGGCACGCCGACCAACAAGCTGTGGCCTTGACACAGGATGCTCATGACAATCAAATCTACGGCCTCTTCTTGTCCAATGATCACCTTAGCGATCTCCGCCTTAAAAGCTTTGATGCGCGCTGGAGCGGACTCGAGTATGGCTATGATTTGCTGATCAGTCATTATTTGAATTCCAACCTTCTAAATATTCATCACAAGGATAATATCCTGAATTTACTCGAACGAAGGTCTCTTGTAGTTTTTCTTCCTTCCACTCATTCACAATCCGCGCCTGCTTTTCTTGCAGGGCAAATCCTTTGATTCGAGTAAAATCAAGGTCAAGATTAGCACGGTGCGGCTCGTATTTTTGGTCGAGTTTGATAATACGGAATGCTTCGCGTTGGTCGTCCGACACAAAGAAGGAAGATTCTGAAATCTCACCCGGCGCCAAGTTATTTACCATACCGAACAATGTGCGATCTAACTGACTGATTTCAAACTTGTTATTTCCGTTTTGGAAATTGCTCATTTGTCCGCCATTGAAACGTGTATTCTCATCTTCACTGTATCGACGTGCTGCCTCTTCAAAGGTCAATTCGCCGGCAGAAATAGCACTACTTACACTATCCAAGAACGCCTTGGCTTCCTGGAGGTCTTCTTGGCTCAACTTAGGCTTAATCAAAATGTGACGAAGGTCCAATTCCTCTCCGCGCTTCTCCAACAATTGGACAATATGGTACCCAAATTCCGTTTTGAATGGATCGCTGATTTCACCTTTGCGCAGGTTGAAGGCAACCGCTTCGAATTCTTTCACGAACACACCGCGTTGAATGCCCTTGTACTCCCCTCCTTTTTTGTTCGAACCAGGATCTTCGCTGTACAGGATGGCCATGGAAGAAAAGCTCGTGCCGTTTTCAATGCGCTGCTTGAGGTTGGCTAATTTGTCGATAACCTCTTGCTCTGCCTCCTTTGAAACCTCAGGATATTTCACAATCTGGCTGATTTCAACCTCGGCGTTAATCAAGGGGACGCTATCCGCCGGCAAGCTCTCATAAAAAGAACGCACCTCCGAAGGAGTAACCTCAACGCCCTCAACTACCGTCATTTGCATGCGCTGCGCAACTAATTGGTCCTTGATCAAATCACGCATCTCTTCCTTGATTTCAACCACGGACTTCTCGTAGAACTCCTCGAGCTTCTGCTGGTCGCCCATCTGCATAATCAGTTGCTGAATTCGGCGGTCCATATTCGCTTCCACTTCGTCCTCACCCACTGTTACAGAATCAATTTCCGCATGGTGGATCAACAACTTCTGAAACAACAACTCCTCGAAGACCTCACAGTAGGTCACCGTTTCACCGAAATTCTGGCGATTGAAAACATCATACTGTTCTTCAATTTCACTTTGAAGGATGATATCCCCTCCAACTATGGCAGCCACACCGTCCACCGTTTTTGACTGTGCTTGTGCAAAAACAGTAACTCCTAGACAGAGACTAGTAAATAATAAGTGTGCCTTCTTCAATTGCATCATCAATGATATTTTCTTCTATACGCTCGATCAGTTTTAATCGGCGTTTGTTTAACAACACCTTACGAACACGCTCTTCCACGTATTCTAGCGGGCTGTAGCTATCCTCTAGTCGGACATCATTTACCTCCACAAAATACACAAGAACCGTGTCTTCACAGGTAAATTTTTTGGTCCTATTAAAGTAGGTATATGGATTGCTCACATCTATGGGAATCTCTGCGATAAAATCATCCAGAGGCACCCAAATGGAATCCTGGTAGTTGCTTTGCTTCGTAGCAAATACCTCGGCCCAGTCCAGGAATTTTTCCTGTTGATGCGTCGAGGTAAACCAACGCTTCGCTTCGCTCATTTTTTGAGCGCCTACAGGCGCAGCGATGTATTTCGCCTGCACAATACGCTCCTTGAGCTCAAAGCTTGATGTATTGGCTTCGTAATACTCCCTTACCTCATTATCGGTAATGGTCGTATCGAGGTGCTGATTGATGTAGCGGTCAATGTATGCGTGCTTCAACAAATCATTTCGGTATTGCTCTACCAAATCCTCGAAATCCTGCAATTCCGCACGTAGGTTAAACTCTGCTGCTTGTACTAAAAGCACATTCTTCGCCCAGCTCGTAATCAGTAGATCCACATAGCCTGCACTATCAGCAGCCTCCATAGATCCAGCGGACGGCAAACGATCTTTAATATCCTCGAGATAGAGCTTTTCAGAGCCCAATTGTGCCAACAGCGTTGGATCCTCTACCCTTGGGGCACAGGATATAGCTAGCGCACAAATTCCTATGTACAGGAGATTACGCACTATTTCAAAGCTTCAAAAACCTGAGCTTTAACCTCTTCGTTTACTTGAACATCAAACTTCTCGCGCAATGAGGCCACCCAAGTTTGTTCCAACTGGTCTTGGTAGCTCGCAATTACAAGTCCTTTGATCTCATTCAAGGCTTTCGGAGCCGAAGGATGGCTATTCTCTACAAACAAAACGGCATAACCTCCAGTAGAGAGCTCTGTAGGACCATAGACACCTTTGTCCATGCTCCAAATTTCTTGCAATACAGGCTCGTCTTTCTGCTGTGCCATTCCTGAAGTATAGGCAATGCTCAAGGCTTCCTGGCTCTCAAGCAACTCGTCGACTTTATCGCGACGGTCTTTAAGCAACCATTTCGCAATGCGCTTAGCATCCTTAGCTTCCTTACAAACCCAGTAATTGTAAGTAATACGGTCGTCCCAACGATAATTTTCTTTGATGCGTTCGTACTCCAGTGCAATGCCCGCGCTATCCTTAGCAGCCTTGTCCCAAACTTCGTCTTGAGTCAAATCGAAAAGCAAGATGCCCTCGCGATATTCACGTACTAAGTTTCTAAAATCAGCATACTTCGATTCTAGTTGGCTATCTTCATAAGCCACGACCTTATCGTTACAAAGCGTGTTGAATTGTAGGCGTAGAAATTCTTCTCCCTTACCGCCAACCTCGGCTTGTTGATTCTGAGCCCAAAATGGAAGTACATCAGAAACTGTTACTTTTTGGTCGGCAAAGGTTGCTACCGTTCGGTTCTGATATCTAGTAGGGACTTCCCAAGTATGATTTTCAAAGGCATCCATGTCCACCAGCTTGAGCGCATAGGCATAGCCCTTCTCGTCAATTTTAAAATTGTAATCTTGCTTGAGTTGCTTGACAAAGCGCTTGGCACCAATGGCATTTCTGCTATCTCGCTTTACTTTCTTACTCAACTCCTTGGCCATAGATTCAAAGGATCCAATAGGCTTCTTCTCAATCAACTGGATCACGTGCCATCCAATGGTGGTTTGTACAGGCTCGGAATAATCCCCTGGATTTTCAAGGGCAAACGCGGCTTCTTCAAAAGCTGGCATCATTTTATTAATACCGAACTCCGGCAACTCACCCATCTTATCCTTCGTGCGACGGTCTTCGCTGTACTCCAACAAATCCATGAACAACTCCCCATTTTGTAAGCGAGTATAGATTTCTTGAGCACTTCGCTCGGCACGTTGCGCTTGAGCTGCTTCGGCGCCATTATTAGCCGCAAAGAAAATATGACGAACAAGTACTGTCCCATTCGCAGGACGACGGTCAGTAGTCTTGATCAAGTGATACCCGTATTGCGTACGAATAGGCATACTGATCTCTCCCTGTTCAAGTTCGTAAGAAGCTGATTCAAATGGATATACCATGCTGAAAGCCGTGAAGAAACCAAGATCTCCACCCTGTTTTGCACTCCAAGTATCAGCACTTTGAGTGCGAGCTGCATTTTCAAACGTCAGCTTACCTTTCAAGATAGTGGCGCGTAAATCCATCAGTTGATTGTACACTTTCAAGGTATCTGCCGGCAATGCATCACCGTCTAAGGCAATCATGATGTGAGAAGCGCGAACTTCTTCTTGCATGCGTGAATAGGCCTCACTTAAAAGCTCTTGCTCTGCACCTTGATCACTTAAATAAGGTTTGGCCAATTGCGCTCTGTATCCCCCAAATTCACTCAAAAACTGAGCAGCTGTATCGCGGTGTTGCGCATAAGCTTCAGCAATTTTCAGTTTAAAGGTGATATATAAATCCAAGTATTCCTCAGGAGTCTTGGGATCGATGGCCGCTCCCACGCCTTTGTTTTTCTCATACACAGCAGTGAATTCATCGGCAGTAACGACTACATCACCTACTTGGAATAAAACGGAATTCTCTTGTGCGTTTGCTCTTAATCCCATTGCCAATACGGCAAGGAGTACCAATCTAATCTTCTTCATTTATCTGCTGTAGTTAGGTGCTTCTCTTGTAATACTAACGTTGTGAGGGTGGCTTTCCTGCATACCCGCTGAAGTAATCTGTACAAATCGCGCAGTTTCCTTGAGGGTAGGGATGTTTTTAGAGCCGCAATAGCCCATTCCTGCTCGCAATCCACCAATGAATTGGTACATCACCTCACCTACTTCACCTTTATAAGGAACACGTCCAACGATACCTTCAGGAACGAGCTTTTTCACATCGTCCTCAACGTCTTGGAAATAACGGTCTTTCGACCCGTCAGACATGGCTTCCACAGAACCCATACCTCTATATGTTTTATACTTTCTCCCTTCGTAGATCACAGTTTCTCCTGGACTTTCCTTGGTTCCTGCGAACATAGAGCCTAACATCACACAATCTGCGCCGGCAGCAATCGCCTTTACAATATCACCGGTGAATCGAATACCACCGTCTGCAATGACAGGGATTCTGTTATCAATGGCCTTGGCCACCTCCATTACCGCGCTTAACTGAGGATATCCTACACCTGCGACAATACGAGTGGTACAAATAGAACCGGGACCAATACCCACTTTAACCGCATCGGCACCGGCCTCCATCAAATACAGTGCTGCTTCAGCAGTGGCAATATTTCCTACGACTACATCCAAATCCGGGAACTTAGCCTTCACGCTCTGTAGGGCAGTGACCACACCTTTCGTATGTCCGTGTGCCGTATCGATGATCACTGCATCCACACCGCTCTCGTTCAGCGCAGCCACGCGATCCACGACATCAGGAGTAACGCCTACTGCAGCTGCAACGCGCAAACGACCGTATTGATCTTTATTCGCGTTTGGCTTAATCTTAATCTTAGTGATATCTCTGTAGGTAATCAACCCAACCAATTTATTGTTGGCGTCAACCACAGGTAGTTTTTCGATCTTATATTCTTGAAGAATGGCTTCGGCCTCGTCCATTGTGCCGTTTGGTTTTGTGGTAACCAAGTTCTCCTTCGTCATCACCTCATCAATGAGGCGATCGTTGTTCTTCTCAAATCGTAGATCGCGGTTAGTGATAATACCGATAAGCTCTTTCTCATCATTGACCACAGGAATCCCTCCAATTCTAAATTCTGCCATCATCGCCTTAGCATCGCGAACCGTAGCATCTTTACTTAGGGTGACAGGATCCAAGATCATTCCACTTTCAGCACGCTTCACTTTGCGAACTTCCATGGCTTGTTGCTCAATGGTCATGTTTTTATGGATCACACCAATACCACCTTCTTGTGCTATAGCAATAGCCATAGCGCTCTCTGTTACCGTATCCATGGCAGCAGAAACTATTGGTGTTTTCATCCCGATGTTGCGGGTGAATTTTGAGGATAAATCCACATCACGTGGCAATACTTCAGAGTAATTCGGTACGAGCAAGACATCGTCGTACGTCAATCCTAAACTGAGAACTTTATCGTTGTTATTTGGCATTGCAATTCCGATTTGAATTGCGCTCAAAGGTACGCAATTAATCTGAAAGAAAACGGGCGGCCGCTGGCCGCCCGTAAGGTTTCCTATTCTTTTAACAATTAGTACAATAATGTAAAGTTTCCGCGCTCTTCAATTGGCACATCTTCAATACTTCTGTACTTGATGTAGTAGGTATATACGCCAATCTTGGCTTCCTTACCGCCGATCATACCGTCCCAACCTTCATTGAGGTCATTCGTACGGAAGACTTCTTGTCCCCAACGGTTCTGAATGAACATAGTGTAGCTATCTGGACGTGCAAATACTCCTTGTGGTTTCCACACACGGTTTTCAACCACATCAGATTTTGGATTGAAAGCACTTGGCACCCATAGACGGGCTTTGTGTACCGCGCAAGCGACGTTTGAACGTGCATTGAACTTCATACCAAACTCATCGCGCCATGGAATAACGCCGTCTTTTGCAATGGCTTTAACATAGTAGCAGAACTTACCCTTGCTATTTGAGTAAGGCTTAATATCATCTAAAAAGGCTGTATCCGTAGTGCTTCCTGCCAGTGTATAGGAACCTCCACCATTGATTGAGCGGTAAATTTCATAAGTCTCAACTCCTGCGTCGAAATCACGGTATTTCGTCCAAATCAATTGATTGGTCAAGTTGCCTATAGCCTCTACGTTTAGCAGAATGTTTGTACCTAAGTTGGAAATCGTATCCATGGCACCACAAGAATCGCGTGAAGCTATTCGGTAATAGTAGCTCCGACTCATCGGATCACCCGTAAAGTCAATAAATTTAACCTCCCAAGGACCCAATGCCGGTTTGGCAACTGTACCGATGGTCATATATGGACCTATCTCATCGTCAGCACGCTGTATATTAAAGTCGATAACGTCGGCATCTTTATCAATGTATGCATATAGATCAACTCCATTCTGGGAGTTTACAGAAGCTCGACCTAGATATAACACCTTCGATTTCTGTACTACCGCTGAACTATTACATGCTCTATTAGAAGTAGAACTGATGGTACCCGTAGTATCTACGGCACGTACATAGTAACAATAGGTATAGCCATTGATGATTCCGTAATGGTTGAAAGTGGTATCGAGGTTACCACCTTTTAGGAGCACTCCAGTGAGTGTACCACCAAGAGGATCCGTAATATCTGCGTACAAGTTGTAGGCTGCCGGTTGAGTCTGGGTCCACTCCTTATAGGTGTTCCAGCGAATACGAGCATAACCATCACATGGATCTACTCCTAGGTTCAGGAAGATCGTACTTGAAGGAATGGTATTCCCAACAGAACTTTGATTACCACAACTATCCACCGCAGTGATGAGATAAGTCTCGCTTTCGTTTTCAGCATTAGACAATGCATATACCCACGGCATTGAGGTAGCATGGTCCGCCGCTAAAATAGAATCGATAGGCTGGAAGAAACCACCATTATCTTTTCTGTAGATGCGGTAGTACACTACGTCGCTATCATTTGATCCTTGCCAAGCTAGTGCGGCCAAATTACCATTAGCGACCGTCACACTATCAAAAACGACCGGAGATGGAGGTGTCTTATCAGAGAAGAACCCACTATCTGTGGTACTCTCACATGTGGTATTGTAGCGAACTTGATAGTTCAACCACTCTCCACAGAAGGCCACTGAATCCGTGTAGGTAAAATCATCTGTAGAGCCTATTTGTACCCAAGAACCTGAGTTAATAGGGGCTTCTACCCATACATCATATACAGTGTTGGTATCACCGCGCAACCAAGTGTTCCAGTTCAATACTGCTACTGAAGAGTTCGGCGGCGGAGGGAACGCTTGAAGGCTTACACGAACGTTTTGAAGCGTATCTGTAGGATCAGATAGCAATCCACAACCACCTGCAACCTGAATGGTATAACCGTTCACTGCATTTGGGTCGGCATTAGCATCTGTATAGGTTGTGGTAGCCCAGTCAAAAATGGTATCAATGACTGCTTGGTTACCAAGGGTATCTATTCGATTGATCAAGTAGTAGTCCCAATTAAATCCAGTATCAGGATTTGCCACCCAATCAAAGCTTACGCCCAAATCATCTTGGTACACACAAGCATTGCCAATATCTGGTAGTGCAGGCATGTAGTTCTTAACCTTCACCACCACTTTCTTGTAGGCAAAGCGATTAATAGGACATTGGTCATCCTGCATCCTTAAATAAAAGGAATATTCGGACTTCAGTGAACCACATTGGTATTGCTGATAAAACAAGTGATTACAATCTATGTACCAGTTGAACTGCACGTTATTGATACCCGGATAGGTAAAAACATTACCAGGGTTTAGCGAAGATAATGTGGCACAAGGTGGATTAAACAAACAGTTATTAGGGTTACTGTAGTTTGAAGCTGAACTCAAGTTACCACCACTGGCCTTAAATTGAATGTTCTGAGAAGAACAGTTAGGGTTTGGATATGGATCCGCAGATGAAATTTTAAATCGTACGGTATCACCAGGGTATACTTCAGTGTAGTAGTAGATGGTATCCCCACCAGCATTAACAACCGGTGTCAGGATGGTAGGGTTCATTAATGATGAATCAATGGTCAATGACATTTCTGGCTCTTCATCCACAAAAGCAGCAGAACACAACCCAGTTGGAGGCGTACATGCCAATGTTACGATAGGAATATCACGGTAGATCTCCCCGATCAACTGACCACAACGCCACTCCTCAATCTTAACACAGGTGGCCCATGATCCAGCAACGGCAGAATTGAAAGTGATTTCTCCCGTCTCGTTATCAATATCGGCCCCCGTTGAGCTACCAGTCGAAGGCATAGGGTTGTTGTAGGCGTATCCTGAGGAGAAGTTTACTGAATTAGAAGATGGGTTCGCCGAAAACGTAGAAGCATCCCAAGGGTAAGACCAATCGTAGTACAGCGAATCCAAATCTGGATCGTATCCTAGGTTGTTGTAAACAACATCCACACCAGTACAAGAAATTACCTGTGGGTCTTCCAAGAAGTTCGGCGAGTTGTCAAAACACGTTGGGTTTCCACCAGTAGTCGCCGTCAATGGTGAAGTACTGCCAGGAGGCGTGTACGGATACATCACAGCGCGCAACAAGTAAGACGCAGAAGATGGCGAGGTGATGTTAGAAATAGACGTAGGTCGACAACAGCTGCTCCACGTAAAGTACCAACCACCCGCTGGAGGCGTACCCGTGAGCTGTACATCACCGGAGCGGTAAATGTACTTCTGCATTTTTCCGGAACCAGAAGTGGCACCTGAACAAGAGGTCGTACCGGTATAACAAGAAGGAACAACATCCACGGTGGTGATATAGCTACAAGAAATTGCTGTACCACAGTTTGTTCCTAGTGTTTGAGCTGTGGTAGGTAGGGAAACACCACCACAATCGCGATAAACTACCAGCGTAAATCTATATTTTCCGTTGGGGCGACATTCCCAAATAATTTCACCGCCCAACAAGTGGGTTGCTTGGCTTTGGAATGCCATCAGTGTGAATACCACAACGGTTAAAATGCGTCTTAAATTCATAACAACGTAGTTGAACCTCGAAAATAGGGTATTAATTTGATACGAAAAAGGGGAAAATAGGCCTCATTGCTAACAATGAGCGAACGCATTAACCTATTCATTTACTGAATCTTACGAGTGGATTATCGACGCTTTGATATTTTATTCAAAGAAATGTGTCGTTGTTGGTCGCTTCGGTTACGGCCTACTTTGAAGTTACGCAAAGCTTGATGCTTGGTGCTCCTACCCTGCACACGGGCACGCCACATGCGGAACGACGAGGGCTTCATTTCTCGACGCATCAGCTTGATGACCTCTGCTTCTGCAAGTCCAAATTGCAAGGTTATAGCATCAAATGGGGTGCGATCTTCCCAAGCCATTTCCACGATGCGGTCAATGGTTCTTCGGTCCAATTCTGAACTGGGTTTTGAACTTTCTTCTTGAGGTGATGTTGCTTCCGACATATGCATAAGAAACCTCATTTACCCGAAAAAGTTTGCCCCGTGTGTGAACGACCCTTTACTTGGCGCAAAAAGTGGGAAAAGAATTGGGACGAAGTGAAGTATTGTAGCGAGCGATGTCGACGCAGTAAATAATCTACTTGTACATGTTTCTTGAAATCACAACCTTCTGAATTTCAGAGGTTCCCTCTCCGATTGTACACAACTTACAATCTCTGTAGAACTTCTCTACAGGGTAGTCTTTGGTATACCCATAACCTCCAAAAACTTGTACGGCTTCATTTGCAACTTCTGTTGAAATTTCGGAGGCATAGAGTTTCGCCATTGCACTCTCTTGGGTCATTGGCTTACCCTCCTCTTTTAGTGCCGCAGCATGTCTAGTCATGAGCTCAGCACCATAGATTTTTGTGGCCATCTCGGCGAGTTTAAAACTCACACCCTGGAATTGACGAATTTTTTTACCGAACTGTTGGCGCTCATCTGCGTAGGCAACGGCTGCATTTTTAGCCCCTTTGGCTATACCGATACTCAAGGCTGCAATAGAAATCCTTCCGCCGTCAAGAATCTTCATAGCTTGGATAAAGCCCTCTCCTTTCTGGCCAAGGATGTTTTCTTTGGGAATACGGCAATTATCAAAATACAAGGCAGCGGTTTCTGAAGCGCGCATACCAAGTTTGTTTTCTTTGTTCCCAGCACTAAATCCAGGCGTACCCTTTTCCACCACGAAAGCGCTCATGCCATGGCTATCGCCTTTCTCGCCTGTTCTGGCCATGACCACTGCAATCTCTGAGGAAATAGCGTGTGTGATCCAATTCTTTGAACCATTCAACACCCAATGGTCGCCATCGAGCACTGCTGTAGTGTCCATGCCACCCGCATCAGAGCCTGTGCCGGTTTCGGTCAAACCCCAAGCGCCAATCCACTCCGCGGTGGCGAGTTTTGGCAACCACTTCTGCTTCTGTTCTTCCGTGCCAAATTGCAGGATATGCCCGGTACACAGGCTGTTGTGCGCCGCAACGCTTAGTCCGATGGAGCCGCAAACCTGCGCGATTTCATCGATGATGGTGATGTACTCTTGGTAGCCGAGGCCTGCTCCACCGTAAGTTTCTGGAACGAGGACCCCCATAAAGCCTAATTGGCCCATTTCTCTGAACAAATCCACTGGAAAATATTGCGCCTCATCCCACTCCATAAAGTGTGGTTTGATTTTAGTAGCGGCAAAATCTTGTGCAGTTTGACGGATCATTTCCAGCGTTTCCTGCTGGGCATCAGATAGATTGATTCTCATAGTTGGTTGTGATAGGTTGAGTCTCAAGATAACAAAGAAGCCCGCATTGTGTTTGCGGGCTTCAAAGTTTTTTCAGGGTCCAATTCCCTTAGTCGTTTTTCATCAACTTCTTGTACTTGAATCGAGTCGGTTCCGATCGTCCCAATCGCTTCAGCTTGTTCTCTTCGTATTCCGAGAACGAGCCTTCAAACGAATAAACTTGTGAGTCCCCTTCGAAGGCCAAGATGTGAGTACACACACGGTCCAAGAACCAGCGGTCGTGGGAGATAATTACAGCACATCCTGCGAAGTTTTCTAAGGCTTCTTCCAACGCCCGTAATGTATTGACATCCAAATCATTGGTAGGCTCATCTAAAAGCAACACATTACCGCCTTCTTTGAGCGCCATGGCCAGGTGCAAACGGTTGCGCTCACCCCCAGAAAGTACACCGACTTTTTTGCCTTGATCGCCACCGGCAAAATTGAATCTACTGAGGTAGGCACGTGCGTTGGTGCGTTGATTTCCGAGCATGACTTCCTCGGTGCCATCGCCAATAACTTCGAAGATGGTTTTCTCAGGATTCATCTTCTCGTGGCTCTGGTCAACATAGGATATTTTGACCGTGTCCCCTACGTCGAAACTTCCGCCATCAGGTTGTAATTGGTCCATGATCATTTTAAAAATCGTCGTCTTACCGGCTCCGTTTGGACCGATAATTCCTACGATTCCGGCAGGCGGAAGGGTGAAGTTCAAATCATCGTACAGGAGCTTCTCGCCGAAGGCCTTGCGCACGTTTTTCGCGTTGATCACGTTCGTTCCTAATCGCGGTCCGGCAGGTATGAAGATTTCCAACTTGCTTTCCTTCTCCTTATCCTCTTGGGCAAGCATGGCTTCGTAGTTGTTCAAACGAGCTTTGCTCTTGCTTTGGCGGCCTTTCGGATTCATGCGAACCCACTCCAACTCTCGTTCGAGTGTTTTACGACGCTTGGAGGCTTGCTTCTCTTCTTGGGCCAGGCGTTTGGTTTTTTGATCCAACCAAGAGCTGTAATTCCCCTTCCAAGGAATGCCTTCCCCACGGTCGAGTTCTAGGATCCATCCGGCTACGTTATCTAGGAAATAACGGTCGTGCGTTACGGCGATGACCGTTCCTTTGTATTGCTGCAAATGCTGCTCTAACCACAAGATGCTCTCAGCGTCCAAGTGGTTGGTAGGCTCATCCAACAGAAGAACGTCCGGAGTTTGGATGAGTAGGCGACATAGGGCAACGCGGCGCGCTTCTCCACCGGAGAGGTTATCGACTAATTGGTCCGCGGGTGGACAGTTCAGGGCATCCATCGCACGGCTCAACATAGTATCAAGTTCCCAAGCGTTGGTGGCATCAATTTTATCTTGAAGCTCCGCCTGTCGCGCCATCAGCGCGTCCATCTTATCTGGGTTTTCATAGACCTCCGGCAAGCCGAACTGGTCGTTAATACTGTTGTATTCCTCCAAGACCGCTACAGTTTCCGCTGCACCTTCTTTGACGATGTCCATCACGGTCTTCCCCGCTTCAAGCACCGGTTCTTGCTCTAAATAGCCGACCGTGTAGCCTGGGGCGAACACCACATCTCCCTGGTAGCTCTTTTCTACCCCGGCGATGATTTTTAAAAGTGTGGATTTACCTGAACCGTTTAAACCTAAGATGCCTATTTTGGCTCCATAGAAAAAAGAAAGGTAGATGTCCTTGAGAATGGCCTTGTTATTGTGTGGCAAGATCTTACTCACTCGGGACATCGAAAAAATGACCTTCTGACCGTCGTCTGACATGAGATTAATGGATTATAAAAAGTTTGTATTTGCTGTTGTACTGGCCTTGGGGTGCATGCCCCGCGCAGCCGTAGCCCAAAGTTACGTATTGAAAGGCACGGTTGTAGACCGCGATTCATCTTTTGCAGTGCCCAATTCTTATGTGGTCAACAACAAGACCTATTTTGGGACCGTATCCAACGGCATTGGGTATTTCGAAATCCCAGTATCCATAGGAGATACGTTGGTGATTTCCAACGTGGGGTACCAATTCTATTACCTCGCCATTGATAGCGCATTGGTCAGTGGAATTCGGGAGGAATTGCTGATAAAATTGGTCCCTCGAAACTACCTGCTAGACGAAGTGAGCATTTACGCCATCACCTCGAACAACCCGCGGACTATGCCCAAAAGCGAGCCTAGAGTACCGCGCAACGAGGATATTCGCATGCCACAAGCGGTGGCTCCTACCCTCGCCAACCCGCTCGATCTGCTCTACTACAGCTTCGGAAAACGCCCGAAACAACTGCAGGCCCTACGCCAATTACAACGTGAGGATTATTACCGTCAAATGCTCGAAGAGGGCAGCAACCGCCAAATCATTGAAGAATTGACGGGCATTCCGAAAGCCGAAATGGAGGCTTTCATGTTCTATTGCAAATATTCCGAAACCGAAATCCGCACCTTCAACGATTACCAATTCCTCGTGTCCCTGCTCGATTGTTACGAAGAATATGAGCGCGAGAAGGAGCGCCAGGAGGCCTTGGAGAAATACGGACGCTGATGAAAGAATACCTCGACATCAACCGCAAGCTCTGGGACCATTGGGCGGATTTGCATCCCCGATCGGATTTCTACGATGCCGAAGCCTTTCGCCAGAATCCCATGACCTTGCACGAGATTGAGAGGGCGCTGTTGCCGGAATTGGCCGGAAAAAAGGTCCTGCACATGCAATGCCATTTTGGACAGGATACGCTTTCGCTGAAGACCTTGGGCGCCGCCGAGGTTTGGGGGCTGGATTTCAGTCCTGTGGCGCTTCGCGAGGCGGCGGCACTGGCGCAGAGTTTGGACATGGAAGCGAATTGGGTATTGGCCAATGCCACTGAGATTCAGGAGGAGTTGGTGGGCCAATTCGATCTTGTTTTCGCCTCCTATGGCGTATTAGGCTGGCACCCGGACATTAAGCCGTGGATGGACGCGGCCTTCTCCTATTTGAAACCCGGCGGTGAGCTCATCATGGCGGACTTCCACCCTGTCCTTTGGATTCTCGACGAGAATTTCGAGCACATCGCCTACCCCTATTTCAACACTGGGGTTATTGAAGAGGAGCGCGAAGGGAGCTACGCTTCGCCAGAAGCCAAGCGCATGAAGAACCAAACTTGGAACCATCCCATCAGCGACATTGTGCTGCCCATTGTGGAGCATCCGGAACGAGATTTGGTGTATTTCGGAGAGACGAATTGGAGTCCTTATGCCCTGTTTGAATCCACCTCCCCATCCCCCGGTCGCTATCAAATCAAGGGGCGCGAAGGCCTATTCCCGTTGGTCTATTCGCTAAAGGCACGCAAGCTGTGATCTAGATTCCGCTCGAGGTGGGACCAATTATCGTACTTTGATTCCATCAAAAGCAAAGCAACATGAAAACATTGGTTTCCTACCTCACCACCGCCATCGTCTTGGTTACCATGGCCCTACCCACCACGCTACACGCACAAACTGAACACCAGCTAGTGGTGCAGATGGTCGACAATAATCCCAAAGTGCAAAAAGGGCTCATCAAGCAACTCAACAACCTCAAAGATGGATACGGCAATACCATCACCATTGAGGTAGTCTGCCATGGACCAGGCTTAGACCTATTGCATAAAGAGCGCACGGAATACCGCGAAGAACTCCTCGCCCTGAAAGAACGCGGCATCATCTTCTTGGCGTGCGAGAACACCCTTAAAGGCCGCGACATTCCTCGCGACGCCATCATGGAAGAATTTGAATTTGTCCCGATGGGCATCGGTGAAGTCATGGAAAAACAAGAGCAAGGTTGGTCGTACGTTAAAGGTGGGATGTAGACAGAACGCTGTTTGAACCTCACGAGCGAAGAGGCTCGACTTCACAGGCGAAGGGACTCGATTGCACTAGAGAAGAGGCTCGATTGTACGAACGGGCAAGCTTCGTATCCCAAGAAATCTTTCCGCCAAGGTGCGGTAACAAAAAACCCGCGCGGAGCGCGGGTTTTCTTTTAATCAATTCTATCAGTGGTATACACCCCGAAGGTGGCAAAGAATCTTTCTATGCCAAACCAAAACCCTATTCTATCTAACATTGGATTGAGCCAAGGCGTGTACGTACAATAACTCCGTGTTTCAGGCTTCGTATGGTGCTGGGCATGATCATGTGGTCGCTGGATGATTCCAATCTTCTGTAACCAATTAATCAAAGCCGGCTTCTCGTTGGGAAACTTGTGCGCCCATTGGTGCACAATGTTAGCATTTGCACCGAGGATTCCGATAAACCACCACTGCCAGCTTACCGTTCCAGTTACCAAATACACACCAACCAACATGGCACCTACACCTACCCATCCGCTTTTACACAGGTACCAATAACTACGGGTGGTCATGCGGCGTGGGTTCTCGTGATGCCAAGTATTAATCTCAATAATAGCCTTGCCCACGAGTGGCATATCTTCTCTACCATAACGGTCCATCCAGAAGTGAACGACTCCGGTTAAAAAATCCAGTAGTAGGTAGAGTCCCACTACTTGCAATGCGATAATGGCAATATTCATAGTTTTAATGGTTTGTTCTAATATACCGACGTAGGGGCTTTGTCGAATCACAAAACTACTCAAAAAGAAACGATTATTGTAGCGACACCCTAGATACCGAGCTAATTGTTATTCACAATGTTTCGTTTTTGAGACAAAAACAACCTGCCAGAAGCACCCAGAAAAAATTATAGTACTTGGTATTGCATAGTACCTATTTTTACCTATAACTTTGTCGAAAATTCAATTGGACCATGAAAAGAACCCTTTTCCTATTACTATTTCCCGTAGCCTTGATGGCACAACCCAAGGGATTGGCAGACGACCTATATGAGGAATACGAGCCCAAACCGTATATCGGCGGATTCAGCTTTGGCGGCTCCTTACTCAGTGCCCTACCCTTGGATATAGATTTCGCCAACGGCGACCTTGAGCGCACACTAAATGGTGAAATCAAGCGTGTTCAATGGCTTAGAGTATCTGATGATCGCTATCGCAAAGAAGTGACCAAGGACTGGCAAAAGTTCCTGGACCGCTCGGGGTATAAAAAAGTTGAACTCGAAGAAGATAACGGCGAGGTGCACTACCTGTATTTCCGTGGAAGCCGCACCAGATTTGACGAGGCTCACTTCCTAGTGACCGAGGAGAGCAATACCATATTGATCACCTTCTACGGAGACTTCACCCTAAGCAAGACCCTGCATGAAGATTGAGAATACTAAAGCACAGATGCGTAAGGGCGTCCTGGAGTATTGCATTTTAGGCATACTCAGCAACGGTGATGCCTATGCCTCGGACATCATTGAGCACTTGAAGAATGCAGAACTCATCGTCGTAGAAGGAACCTTGTATCCACTATTGACCCGATTAAAAAACGCCGGACTCCTCGAGTACCGCTGGGAAGAAAGTACTTCGGGACCACCGCGCAAATACTACTCACTTTCTACCGAAGGAAAGGCATTTCAAAAGGAGCTAAAAAGCACTTGGGATGCCCTTCAAAAAGCCGTTGAACACATCACTACATCGAATTAACGCCCCATGAATAAGACAATAAATATCAACCTAAGCGGCATCATCTATCACTTGGACGAAGGTGCCTACGAGAACTTTAACCTGTATTTAAATGCGATTAAAGACCGATTATCCCACGAGGAAGGCGGCGCCGAAATAGTCGCAGATATCGAATCGCGCATCGCGGAAATCTTTTCCATGCGACTTTCTGAAGGCAAACGTCAGGTTGTAACGCAGGAAGATGTCGACTTCATCATCTCTACCCTCGGGCGCCCTGAGGATTTTGCAGAAGCTGCTGAGGAGACGGAAACCACTCAAACAGAAACCAAACGCAGATTCTTCCGTAACCCAGACGAGACAGTCATTGGCGGGGTCTGCAGCGGTATCGCAGCCTATTTCAACATTGACGTGGTTTGGATACGCGTGTTATTCTTGGTGCTGTTGTTCTTTACGGGAATTGGATTCATCACCTACATCATACTATGGGCGGCTATTCCTGAAGCGAAAACTACTGCGCAAAAACTCCAAATGCGGGGGGAGCCGGTAAACCTGGGCAACATTGAAAAGAAGTTCAAGGAGTTCGAGGCCCAGGGCAAAGCGTTCGGAAAGAAGTTTAAAAACACGCCTAGAGGATTTTTTGATTTCATCACGAATACCATTGGAGCCATCCTTGGATTCATCCTGAAATTCTTTGGGGTGGTTTTGGCCATAGTTGGGTCAGTAATCGCCTTTACCTTGATAGTTGCACTGATCGGGGTCTTTGGCAGTACTTGGAATCTTGGCGGCTTTGATTTCATCGACATCAATGGCTATATCTACGGCATGGACGGGGCGCAGGCCTTGTTTGGATCGGGGTGGCGTTTGATGTCATTGCGCGTGGGAACCTTGTTGACCCTATTGATGCCACTGTTCGCCTTGGTAGTATTCCTGGCCAAATTGTTTGGGAAATCCGTATCGAACGCGCGCCTACTCTCCTTCTCAGGCATCGCATCATTCATCATTGGCTTGATCCTCATTTTCATCAGCGCGGGATCGTTGGCCACGGATTTTAAAGAGCGCTCCACCGAAGTGGAAAAGATCACAGTACAAGGAAATTCCCTCGTCCTCGAAGCCGATATATTGGAGGAGTCCACAGGATTTTTATTTGATATTGATGATGACCAATTAAGAGTTGAAAACGTCCGCTTCAACATCGAGCGAACCAATGATAGCACGGCCCACCTAGAATTAAAGCATTCGGCCAGCGGCCGCAACCATGCCGAGGCGAGACAACGTGCACAGCGGTTTGATTTTAAAACCGAGCAAACAGGAGAAACACTACGATTAAGCGAGTATTTCAGCGTGCCCGAGGATGCCTTGTACCGTGGTCAAGACCTCAAAGTGACCTTAAGATTGCCGGTAGGAACCACCGTATTCCTAGACCCAAGTCTTGAAAACATCATTTATGACCTCGAAAATGTCCAGAATCTGTGGGACGGCGACATGCTAGGACATACCTGGATCATGACCGAAAGAGGCTTGGATTGTGCCGATTGCCCCGTTATCGAATACTATTCAGCTGAAGATCTCGAGGAAACAATCGAAGAAGAACTTGAAGCTATGGACGATGAAATCGATCGAAAGATTGAAGAGCTAGAGCTGGAAATCAAACGGTTGAAAGACCGCTAGGCTCGTACCCCTGAGCTAAGAAAGCCCTTGCCTTAAGCAGGGGCTTTTTTTATGCATACGCTATGTTGAGTACGGCAAAAAACACAGTAAGTACCGCTATGACCCAAGGGCTCTGAGGGTTTTTCGTAGTGCCGCCTGCCGTGGCCCGTGCGAACAATGTGGCAAGGACGAACCACGAAATATAATTGGCCACAGGAACTTCGACCTCCGCCCAAGTCCAAAAGCCCAATTCTATCGCTACAGGTTCAATCAACACGTCCATCAAAACCATAGCCGTTCCAGTGATGAGTGATTTTGCCCACGCATTTTGCGTCCATCGATCCGACAAATCAAACCAAGCTCGAATCAACACCCACCACAATACGCCAATCATTAGAGGAGTACTGAATACTCTCGGCCCTAAAGCTGTACCGTAGGTGTAGGCACCAAAAGGCCATCCGCTATTGGTGCCAATAACCTCGATGATGTAGCCTAGTACTATGGGCGCCATGTAGAGCCCCCAATGCTTCGGACGATCGCTGGCCAGCAAGAAGACAACCAACATTAAGAGTAGGTTGTAGGGCGTAAGGAATACGAAATTTTGGCGCCAATCGGCCCCAAGTAAAAATAATCCTATGGTGTGGAAAAAGATGAGGACGTAGCCGCCGTACTTGGCCGTCAATAATTGGATTTTCCCTAAATCATTCATCTTCTTCTATCCATTCCGCGGCAATTTTACCGCTCAATATACATAAGGGCACACCGCCGCCCGGATGTGCTGATCCACCACAAAAGTACAACCCTTTGACCGAGCTACTTTTATTGGAATGCCTTAAAAATGCCGCCATTCGCTCGTTCGAGCTTGTTCCGTAGAGCGCTCCGCCCACACTGGATGTTCTGTGCTGGATTTGCGGCGGGGTTAAAATTTCCTCGGTTTCAATCAAGGGCGTAATATCTTGTCCCAGCATAGCGGACATACGTTCAATAAGCTTGCGTCGCACTTTACCCACTATATCTCCCCAATCCTGACCTTGATCGTAAGATACATTCACCATCACAAACCAAGAATCCTTACCCTTTGGGGCGTCATTAACCTCTAATCGGTTGGAAATATGAATATAAATGGTTGGATCCTCCCAAAATGGCCCATTGGTACGAATCCGATCGAATTCCTCCTTATAATCTTCGCTGAAGATGATGTTGTGTAGGTCCAATTTAGGGAAGGTTTGTCTTACACCCCAATAAAATATCAATGCACTGGAGCTAGGTTCTTGTGCCAAGGTCTTCTTAGGACGACGCACCTGCTCAGGCAATAACTCTTGGTATGCGTGTTTGATATCGGAATTACACACCACTAGGTCAAACTTCCGTTTCGCCCCGTTGACCACTACGCCGCGTACTTTCTTCTCCTCAATAAGGATTTGCTCGACTTTAGAATTCAGCTCAAACTGCACACCTAATTCCTTGGCAAGTTTGGTCAGGCTCTGGGAAATAGCGTGCATTCCACCGACGGGAAAATGAGTTCCCATACCGTGTTCCAAATGCGAAATCATCTGCATGATCCCTGGCGTTTGATACGGTGAAGAACCATTATAGGTCGCATATCTATTGAATAATTGGACCAGCTTAGGCTCTTTGAAGTAACGCTTATTTTGATCGTCCAAAGTCGAAAACAACCCTAATCTTGGGATTTCCGAAACCACCTTTAACACCCTCGGCGAAAGGAAGGTTTTCATTTTATGTAGGCTACTCTCTAAAAAGAAAGGTGCCGTGAGCTCGAATTTCTTGCGCGCATCATCAAAATACTTTCGGACTCGTTTTCCGGACTCTTTGTCAAAAACGGTGGTAATGGCTTCCACGTTTTTTTCCACTGAAGGGTATAATGTTATTTGTGTTCCATCCAGCCAGAAATACCTGCAAACCTCATCGTGTGTGTGGTATTGAAAGTAATCCTTGGGGGTCCTCCCGGCTAATTCGAACAACTCCTCCACTAAATGAGGCATAGTGAATAAGGAGGGTCCCATATCGAATCTAAATCCCTGCTTCTCGAACGCAGTAACTTTACCTCCCGTATAGGGATTCTGCTCAAAAACAATGACTTGCTTTCCCTGCAGGGCCAAACGTATGGCTGCGCTGAGTCCAGCTACTCCTGATCCTATGATCGCTACTGATTCGAGATTCTTTTTCATGTGGCGTTAAGGTGTTTTCTTAGGGGTATACATTAAACAACCAACTCCGTTTATTGTTGTAAACACGATGGAAAAGAAACTATACCGCGTTGCCTTAATTTTCTTTACGGCGATGTTGCTGCTGAGCATCCTATGGCCCTATGAGCAGCAGTTGCAGCATTGGGATTTGGAACCCAATTATTTGGTGAAGGAGAGCGACGAAATCTTCTTCAACAACACACGCATTCACCAATACAGAACGGAGGAGCGAACAGAATTGGCCCAACAAGGATTTAAAGTCCACCGGTATTTAAAGTGCACCTACGACACGACCCAACCGTTGTTGAACTTTACCATCATCAATTCTTGGCGTACAGACCAGGCGTATATCATTGCCGAGCCGAATGCACGACGTTATTTCGCAGATACGGTGCATATCGCATTGGGGGATTCAATGGCTACCCTAAGCCTTGATCATATGGACTTCGCGGACCACTATAGACTGGCCGCTTGGGTGTTTCAAAATGCGCTGGATTACCGCCGTGCCTTCATCGTTCAAGGAAGGGATTCCCTCCTATTGAACGGTACACAAAGCAATGAGAAGGCCAATCAGGCTGTCCTCAAGGATTATTTTAGGCTTGTGGGCCGCTACCAGTAGATTTGGACTTTTCAGCCGCGCGAATGCTCAATAATTGGACAATCAGCGCAAATCCTACAGAACTGTAGACATAGGGTTTCGGGATTTCTACATGTGCACTTTCAGCGACCAAAACAGTCCCGATCATAATCAAGAAACTAAGTGCCAAGATCTGCAAGCTCACGTGCTTCTCAATGAAATGCGCAATAGGCTTCGCAAAAGTCAACATGATCACCATTGAAATGACCACTGCCACAATCATGATGACCAACTCATGAGTCATTCCTATTGCCGTAAGTACGCTATCAAAGCTGAACACAATATCCAGTAACCCTATCTGAATAATCACTCCAACAAAAGATTTTGGTTTATGTGCATGCTCTCCATGTCCCCTCCCTTCCGTCTTCTTAAAAATCTCAGAAGAGGATTTGGCCAACAGGAATACTCCTCCTACAAACAAAATGGCGTCTCTCCCGGAAACCGCATGATCGCCAAGATGAAACAACGGCGCAGTCAAGCCAATAAGCCAGGTAATTCCCAGTAACATTAATATTCTGAACCCCAACGCCAACGCCAGACCCAAACGGCGCGCCAGTGGCTGCTGACTTTCCTCTAAATCATTCGAAACAAGGGAGATGAATATGATATTATCAATGCCTAGTACAATCTCCAAAAAGGTCAAGGTGGCCAATGATAATAGTCCTGGGGCGGTCAATAGCGCTTCCATAGGTTTGCGATTTTTTGCGGTCTAAAGGTATGACCTTAGAAGAAAAGGCAGCCTTACTTTAAAGATTGCTCTTCCGGGTCGCCTCAAATTTTTCATAGAAGTACACAATCCCTAAGATTAGCAGCATTCCATAGAAGATGTCCTCAAAGGGAATAGTACCCAACCGAATGCCTAGGTTTTCCGCATCGTTGTACCAAACGACTTGGCTTTCCAAGAAGGAACCTGTTAAGATTCCATTTTTCAAAAAGAAGGGAAGCAGAGCGATAATATAGCTCTCATAGAACCTAGGAAGCCAGGCACAACGAGCAATCCAAGCCACATAAATGAGCGCCACCCCCAGTAACAAGAAGGTCGCCGCGGTATACAACTTGTCCAATGACATCAATCCAACGACAAGGGTAAAAGGGATGAGCAACTGGCTGATTCGATTCGCCACTGCCACGCTCAGAATACCATCTGGGAAGAATAGTTCCATGCATTTGTAAATAAATACACAGGCGAAAGGCACGGTGATAAAGAACAAATACTCACCCAAAGGCAATCCAAACAGCTCTACCCCACTGAGGTAATCTGGGGTGAATCCCCACACGCCAAGATCCGTATACCATATATCCCAAATCAAAAAGAAGCCGCTCCAGATGAGCATGGCTTTACTCAAGGACCCAAAACTTTTATAGTACGCGATGCGAGGCTCAAAGCTTCGTATCAACGGTACGCTCACCGTGAATAGGTTGAGCAATAAATAAAGCCATTTGGTTTCTAACACGGTTTCTAAGAATTGGCGCGCATTTGGCGTACCTGTCGGATGTATTTTGGATGTACCCATAACATCCCAAAATTCTCTCCGTTTTCTTTCCCTAGGTGGCGGTGGTGCATCTTGTGCGCCAATCGAACCGCTTCCCAGTATACAAAACGAGATTTCTTTAAAACCGGCAGTCTTTGGTGAATAAAGAGTTCATGCACTAAGGCATAAGCAAAGCCATATAAAGCAATACCCGCCCCAATGGCCACACTGATTCCATTTCCGTTGAATAAACCAAGCATAATGCACAGCCAAGATGGAATGGCGAAAATCAAAAAGAACGTATCATTCTTTTCTAAGGCACCAGGCGTCTTGGTATGGTGATCGTCGTGCAGAAACCATAAAACACCATGCATGAGGTATTTATGGGCACCCCAGGCGACACCTTCCATCGCGAAAAAGGTCAACAATGCGGTACTAATCTCAATGGGTTTCATGAACCAATTTTTTTACATAATCCAAGCTTTCCAACACGTGATCGTTGGCTCGAAATAAACTTTTGAAAATATACGCCACTTTATGGGAACTATCAGTGACATAAGTAATTCTATTCGCTACGGTATTAAAAAGCAAACCAGGTGCACCGAATGATTTTCGTACCACATGATCAGGGTCACTGAGTACCGGGTATTTTAAATCATACTTATCGGTAAAGCTTCTGTGCATGATTACCTCAGCATCATTTATACCAATAACCTGAGCTCCCGCGGCTTGAAACGCACTTTCATAATCTCTAAATGAACACGCTTGAGCCGTACAGCCAGGCGTGTGGTCTTTTGGATAAAAGAAGATCACAAGAGGTTTCCCTTCAAAATCTTCTCTTTTGATCCATTGACCGTGTTGGTCTTGTAATTCGAAGTCCGGAATACGGTCACCGATATCGAGGGCTTTATGTAGGGGCATAATGCGGATTTTACCTGGTCATTAAACCCTTAGCCTACCCTGATTGTTCAACCTAAGGATTGATTTTTCGCCACTCCAAATTTTGGAAAACACGAAGCTCAGTATACATGTTCTTTCCTTGTTCATTTGGCATGAATCCAAGTGATACCCCGCGATACGCTTCAGTACCCTCCGTGAGATTACGCACATAGAACTGGACAAGATCATATCCCTTTATGGCATATTCATCAGGTTGAGCACCAAACATTTCGCGGAAGGTTTGCACCATGGACATGGCCGCCTCGCTGCGGTAGTCGATATAAGAGGAATAGGCACATACCACCCCTTTTTCTCTTGCAAAGTTGTCCTGTGTAATGCCGTTGTTGACAATCTGATGTTCGATGGTATACCAAGTATAGGACGCATTTCCGGCACGGATATTACGTAATACATCAAGCACGAAGGCGGGATCATTATCATAGACGATCAGGTCATAATGCATGGTAGAATCCAAAAATGCCAATCGTTCGTTTTCTTTCCATCCCTCGGTTGCCTTAATCAGCAGAGGTTTATCGAATACTGAGAACATTTTATTCATCGCAGTATCCGTTTTTGCATTGCTTTGGGCAACGATGAGAGTTTGATGCAGTCGCAGTCCATTTACGACAGGAAGCAACACATTCACTTGTTCACGACGCTCTAGTATCAAATCAATAATGGCTTGCCATTGATATTCCTCAGCTACAACCGCATTTTGTAGGGGCAACGCATTGATAGACGCATTTTTACTCAGTGGACTAACTACCTTATTGGCTGAGGCGTGTGTACTGATTTCCATCACTCGTTTGGAATACAAGGGACCTACAACAATGTCGAAAGAATCCAACGGATTTCGCTCGATAGCCAAGCGCAACGAATCTGCGTGGTTGTAGGTATCCGCGAAGGTTATACCAACGGTACGTGTTGAATCATTGAGCTCATCAATGGCTAATTCCATACCCTGACGGAAACTCAGCGCTAAGGGACTGCGTTTGGCCAACGGCGTTTCGTTGATGTAATCTCTGTGGAAAAATGGTAACAAGCCTAAGATGTGCACTTCATCAAGGAGTTCGACAGAAACTGCACTATCTGAACTAACTGTGGTTACCACCGAATCTTTAGGGCTTTCCTCGAAAGTACCTGGCAGTACAGGTTTTACCAGAATCATCCCCTTCTTCCAATCTGTACGAGCATCAGGGTTCAATCTGTAGAAGGCACGCATGGTAGTGAATCCCCAGGCTTTCGCAAGATCTGCCGGCGTATCGCCCTTTTTAACCTTGTACATTTCATAGCCCGCATCCACAGACGCTGGACCCGTGGTTTCACTAGGTTGAACTTCAGGCGAGGGAGCCGGATAATCAATACTTGGAATGAGCAGGGTATCTCCTACAGACAATGCTGTCTCTGAGATTTGAGGGTTCGCCTCTTGCAAGGCTTCTACAGTAATATCGTAAGTTTTTGAAATAGAATACAGCGTATTTCCCTTGACCACAATGTGCTCAATAATACTTTGTCCGTGAGCTGTTGCTGCCAGCAGCAACATGAACATCCATATGCTCTTTCTTATTCCCATTCAATGGTGGCCGGTGGTTTGGAGCTGATGTCGTACACTACGCGGTTCACTCCCTTCACCTTATTAATAATTTGGTTGCTGACCTTCGCTAGGAATTCATAAGGAAGATGTACCCAATCCGCCGTCATACCATCCGTGCTTTCTACCGCACGAAGCGCTACAACTTTTTCGTAGGTTCTTTCATCTCCCATCACTCCCACGGAGTTCACAGGTAAGAGTATGCAACCAGCTTGCCAAACTTTATCGTAAAGACCTTCCGTTTTCAATCCATTGATGAAAATGTGATCTACTTCTTGAAGGATACGCACTTTTTCAGCCGTGATGTCTCCGAGGATACGAATGGCTAAACCTGGGCCTGGGAACGGATGACGTCCTAGCAATTCTGCACTCATGTCCATAGAAGCCCCCACTCTGCGAACCTCGTCTTTGAACAAGGTCTTCAACGGCTCTACTACTTTCAACTTCATGAAATCTGGAAGACCCCCTACGTTGTGGTGTGACTTAATGGTCGCAGATGGACCTTTGACGCTAATGCTTTCAATGATATCTGGGTAGATGGTACCCTGAGCCAACCAAACCACATCCTCAATCATATGTGCTTCATCGTCAAATACTTCAATGAACACACGTCCGATGGCCTTGCGCTTGGCCTCTGGCTCTTCAATACCTGCTAATGCACCCAAGAAACGATCTGAAGCATCTACGCCTTTTACGTTAAGGCCCATCCCTTCGTACTGTTTCAATACCTGAGTGAACTCGTCTTTGCGGAGCAGGCCATTGTTGACGAAGATGCAATACAAATTCGCCCCAATTGCTTTGTGAAGAAGCATAGCAGCGACAGAGCTATCTACACCCCCTGAAAGTCCGAGAACAACTTTATCATTGCCAAGCTGAGCCTTGAGTTGCGCGACAGTTTCATCAACAAAGTGTGCGGGAGTCCAATCCCCACTTACGCCTACTACGTCGTACAAGAAGTTCTTCAACAACTGAGTACCGTCTGTGCTGTGGTACACTTCAGGGTGGAACTGAATACCGTAGGTTGCTTCGTCCTTTACTTTATATCCTGCTACACGAACGTCGTGCGTAGAGGCAATGACTTCAAAATCTGTGGGCAATTCCATGATGGTATCCCCGTGGCTCATCCAAACCTGAGAACCGGCGCCCACTCCTTGGAATAAATCCGAAGTGGCATCCACCTCACTTAGGTTCGCTCTTCCATACTCGCGGATTTCGCTAGGAGCAACTTGCCCCCCGCCTACAAGTGCCATGTATTGAGCACCGTAACAAACACCAAGCAATGGCAGCTTCCCCTTGATTTCACTCAAATCAAACTGAGGAGCATCTTCTTGCAATGTGCTGTAAGGAGAACCGCTGAGTATCACACCTTTGATATCCTCTGTGAGGGCCGGTGGATTATTAAACGGGTGGATTTCACAATAGACGTTGAGTTCTCTCACGCGACGCGCAATCAACTGCGTGTACTGAGAGCCAAAATCGAGGATCAAAATGGTTTCTTGCATGGCACAAAAATACCACTAAAAATCTGGCTGTATGACTATGGTTCCGGCCTTTATTGTTGACATGTTTTCAACCATGGCATCCCGCGGATCTTGACCTAGGATTCCCACTAAATCCGCATACGAAGCACGGCGCTCCCAAAAAACGCCCCCGGGGTAAACTGCATGGATCGCACTTTCAACGCTACGCATGAGCTCTTCATGACGACGTTTCTGTGAGCGGTACCTGGTTTCTGAAGTACGTTGGGCCAATTTTTCCATCTTCACTTTCAACGCCGCCGCGTGCTGTTTCAACTCAGGATAACGCTCTATAAGCGACGCATTCCATTGGTCAATAGCTTCCATCAATGGGGCTTGGAGCGACTCTCCTTCGGCCTGTAAGACAGTGTTTTTACCCAACAACTCCCCTTTGAGCTTTTCCACATTTGAGGCGAGTAGATCGGACAGACTAATGCCCAATTTCTTCAAGTTTTTAGTGAGCTTGGAATCTTGGACCAGTACACTATCGCGCAAATACAAGAGAGGCATGGGACGACCTAAATGTTCGAACGCACTGCCCAGCTGCAACCAATAGGCCAACTCTCCACCCCCTCCGGCATAGGCCAGATTGGGCAACAACCACTCCTGGTACAGTGGACGCATTAAAGCATTGGGACTAACGTAGAAATACGGACACTCCGGGTCGGGCTGTTCGAAGCGTTGACGATCGCCATTGCGCAAATCGAATAGATTGATCTCACGAGGAAATACCTGTGCTTTATACCCTTGTGCAACAAGGGCTTCGGTCTGTGCTTGAATGAGCGTGGAGTACTGACCGCCCATCTCGGCCGTCCAAAGTGGAGCAGCATGGCCTTTGAGCGCCATATCCTGACCGTCCAAGACGAGGAGTCCCAATCCTTCGGCCCACTGTCGCACCCATTGACGCGTTGCTTCTGCAAGATTTTTACCCTCGCGATACGCTTTAAGTCTCGGTTGGACCAATTTTTTCTGCGCTTCGTTCAACGGTACTTGCTCGAGCCATGAGGATAATTGGTCGGCTAAATCTTGGGTAGGCAAATACCCCACCGGACCTTTTGCATCTGGCTGCTTCCAAGTGAATTGGTGTTCGCCTATTCGGAAAGAGGCAATCTCCTCAAAATCATGATCTTCACTAGCCATCCAAAATACAGGAACCACCTCCTTGCCCAATTCCTTTGAAGCAGCCTGGGCCAATGCAACGGCACCGAGCACTTTAGCTTCAAAGAATACCGTACCGCCACAAACCATCAATTGATGCCCGGTAGTGATGGTTAAAGCACCGTTTCGGAAAGCGTCCAAAGAGGCCTGTTCCGAAGCACTAAGTTCCGGGTTTTGTCGTTCCAAAGCCTGAAGGACTATCCTGCGTGTCTCTTGAGAATAATCCTGCTGTTTTTGGGCCTGTGTAGCGAAGGCTTTCCAATCGTACGGACTGTTGGCAATTGATTCCAGAAATGTACCCCCAGCAATGAGGTCCTTCATTACCTTTGAAGGGACACCAGATTCAGTATGTGGTACAAATTGATACGTCATTGCAAGCAAAGATGAAAACGAAGATAAGCGCAATATTGTTGATAGGAACACTCATTTCCTGCTCAAGTACAACAGAATCTTCAAAAGAAGACTGTAACCTCGACGCCTATTACACCTTTAACTTCGAGCAAGCCCAGTATTACGCCTTACCAACGATAGACTTTAGTTTCAGTTTAGACTATAATTGGCAGGTGCGCATGCCTGAATTTGCTAAACAAAACTTCTACTATTACGAGGCTGCGAGAGTCAACGATGCTGAAACGAATTCCATTGTATTACGCGTAATGCCCTTCAAACGACAAGGCGCGTATATCTCAGTCAGTGAGCAAAGTAATGCACTGATTTATAGATCTGTGGCAATGGCGGCGAGAGATTCATGGGTGACTGAGCGAAAAGATACCGTAGACGGTTGGTGGGTGAATTATGGAAGGTACGAGCAAGAACCTTGGGATTTTGTCATTGCGCATAAATTGGTCATGAGAGATACATTATCGAATTCCATTTTGCTTGAATTGCAAATGCAGTGCCCTGCAGATTCTTTCTCCTTGAAGCAGGAAAAATGTTTGGATGAAGTCATAGAATCCTTCAAAGTCTACCTTTAAAAGTTCATAATCAGTCTTCTAGGGGTCAATTCATAAGTTTTTATACTCAATATGTAATTAGCGGGCTACACACAAAAAAGTTCTTTCTATATTGCATGTATTCAAGGGCAACTTTGAATTAGGTTAGGGGTACGGAGCCAAGAAATTGGCTCCTTTTTTTTGCCCTAAACTTTCGTGCCATTGGGAATGTTATTTTAGCATGTCACGTACCCTCCGATTAGTTCTTGGCGATCAGCTTAATCCAACGCATTCCTGGTTTCAAAAAATCGACGCCTCCATTACCTATGTATTCATAGAATGTCGTGGTGAAGGTTCGTACGCGCCTCATCACATCCAAAAGGTGGTTGGGATACTACAAGCCATGCGGAATTTTGCCGTGAGGCTAAAAGAGCAGGGTCACGAGGTATATTACCATCGGATACTCGATTCAGAGCAAGTAGAGCTGGCCGAAATCTTGCACAGCATTAGTGATAAACTACAGGTTTCAGCATTGCAATTTATGCAGCCGGATGAGCTAAGAGTGCAACAAAACCTAGAAGAATTGGCCACTAAAGGCCATCCTATCTCGTTTGTATCTAGCGAGCATTTCATATCCTCAAAGGAGGAATTCACTGCGACTTTCAAGGGGAAAAAGAGCTTCCTTATGGAAACCTTTTACCGCAAACTCAGGAAGCGCACGGGCATTCTCATGGAAGGAAATGCGCCACACGGGGGCAAATGGAACTACGACGCTCAAAACCGAAAGAAACTTCCAAAAAATCACTTGATTCCTCCCCCCTACTTGCCGTCCACAAACGTTGAGGAAGTATATACCGATGTATTGAAGGCGGATTTGCCAACCATCGGGAACCTTAAGGATCCCAAACATTATTATTGGCCAACTTCTACCGAGCAGGCACTTGCCATATTCGATCAGTGGCTTGAACATTGTTTCCAATTCTTTGGTGATTTTCAAGATGCAATGACCGTGAGTGATTGGGCGCTGTACCATAGCAGAATATCATTTGCCTTAAACGTCAAGCTCATAGACCCATTGACCATTTGCCAGCGTGCAGAGGCCTATTACAGATCTAATGAGCACATTCCATTGAATGCAGCCGAAGGTTTCATCCGTCAGATTTTGGGATGGCGAGAGTTCATGAGAGGCGTCTATTGGGAGCGCATGCCCGATTTTGGCAACGAGAATTACTTCAACCACAAAACGCCTCTACCCAAATGGTTTTGGAACGGTAATACGAAGATGAAGTGCCTATCGCACTCCATTGGCCAAAGCCTTGACCATGCCTATGCACACCATATTCAGCGACTTATGGTTACCGGCAACTTTATGCTGCTTGCTGGCATAGATCCCGATGAAGTGGATTTATGGTACTTAGGCATTTACATTGATGCCTTTGAATGGGTTGAAATCACCAACACTCGCGGGATGAGTCAATATGCAGACGGTGGCTGGATCGCAACCAAACCTTATGTCGCATCCGCCAACTACATGAAGAAAATGGGCGACTATTGCCAGAATTGTTTCTACAACGAGAAAACAAAAACCGATTCTGATAGTTGTCCTTTTAACTCGCTCTATTGGAACTTCTTTGAACGACATAGAGACCTGCTTGGCAACAACTTTAGGCTGGGCATGGTGTATCGCACGTTCGATAAGATGTCCTCTGAAAATAAGGCAGCCATCAGAGCTCGAGCAAATTATGTTTTAGAAAACTTAGAAGCACTGTAATGAGTACCTGTATTCTCTGGTTTAGAAACAACTTACGATTAGGAGACAACACCCCTGTTGCCGAAGCCTACTCTCGCTTTGATACCGTTATCCCTGTGTATTTTGATGAAGAGTCGTGGCACAATACTAAATGGGTAGAAGAAGGCAAAGGCGACCATAGAAAGCGTTTTTTGATGGAAAGCCTCTCTGACCTAAACAATGCTTTGCAAAAAGACTCAAGCGAGTTGCTCGTGCTGCGTGGTATTGACCCGGTAAAAGGGCTGCTAGAATTGGCCACAAAAACGAGAGCAACAGCCATTTATGCACCAAAAGAGTTCGCCTACAATGAAAGACAAGTCGAGCGCAAGTTGACCGAAAAAGCCAAAGAACAAGGAGTATCTGTTCATTTAATAACGGAGCGAACTTTGTACTTGGAGAGTGATTTGCCCTTTAGTGTGAATGAAATTCCTGAAGTGTTCTCGAGGTTTAGAGGTAAGGTCGAAAAACGTTCTCGCGTGCAGCCGCCGATTGAGGAGCCAGAAATTTCTTCCTTTGATCCCTATGATTTTGATTTGAGTTCGGACGGTATAGACCTGTGGGATGTAGTTCGAGATGAACGTAGCGCAGTACCATTTGCTGGCGGTACCTCGGCTGCTTGGGAACAATTAGACTTTTACCTATGGGAAAGCGAACATGTCCTGGCTTACAAGCAAACTCGTAACGGGATGATCGGTCGCAACTACAGTTCGAAATTTTCCGCATTTCTCGCCCTAGGCTGTATCAGTGCTCGACAGATTTACGACGAATTGAAAAGATTTGAGGAAGAGGTCGAAGCAAACGAGAGTACTTATTGGCTGTTTTTCGAGCTTTTATGGCGCGAATACTTCCAGTGGATTGCGCTTAAGCACGGCAGGGATTTATTTACTGCACACGGATTGCAGCCAGAAAAGCCTTTGAAGCAAGGTTTTAATGCAAGAGCTTTTGAAAAATGGACCACAGGAAATACCGGTGATCCGCTGGTGGATGCCAACATGAAAGAACTCGTAGCTACAGGTTTCATGAGCAATCGTGGAAGACAGAATGTAGCATCCTATTTGGTGCACGACATGGGTATAGACTGGCGCGCTGGTGCTGCTTTTTTCGAAAAGCATTTGATCGATTACGACCCGGCATCGAATTATGGGAATTGGCTCTATAATGCCGGTAGGGGCAATGATCCGAGACCATTCAGAAAGTTCAACACCAAGATGCAAGCCGAGCGTTACGACCCGAAAGGAGAGTTTGTAGAGACGTGGACGT
>CALDGA010000242.1 GCA_937942085.1 uncultured Flavobacteriales bacterium | reverse complement strand
TGAAGCACTACCTGCTTCGCGGCGGTATTCTTGACGGTGCAGCGGGCTGGAATTACAGTATAAGCATGGCCCAAGCAATTTATTGGCGCTATGTTGCAATGAAAAAACTTCGCAAATCATGAGCACAGGACAAACCATCTTTTTAGTCACATTAATGGTCTTTATCTTGGCCGTATACAGCTTTAAATGGGCCCTTCATTTTCAATACTTACGAGTAAAGAATAAGAAGAAACCTGGCCATTGGTCGGATTACTACAAGCGCAACTACATTCATAAAAAAGATGAACTATGGTGGCGGGAAAGCATCATGCTGTTTCCCCTGTTGTATCCAGTAGAACTAACCGGAAATGAAACGGAGGATTTTTGGCTTCAAAAAATCAAACGCACAAATCTCAGCATCTACTTCATCCTCATCGTACTTTTGCTCGCCGGAATTTATTTCTCGAAACTTCCCGAACTCCAAGCATAAGTGATGGTACAACGTCCCGAATACATTAAGGATTCTATTTTCTCCCTCGTCGGCGCGCAAGCCGACGCCTTGGGACTAGAATGCTATGTCGTCGGCGGATATGTGCGCGATCAATGGATGGGACGTCCACTAAAAATGGACATTGATTTTGTGGTTGTCGGTAGTGGCATTGCACTTGCCAAAGAGGTTCAACAACAACTCAAGCCACGACCAAAGCTCACCGTTTTCAAGAATTTCGGGACAGCGCATATGAATTTTGAAGGTGTAGACCTTGAATTCGTGGGCGCTCGTAAGGAGAGCTATAACCGCAATAGCCGCAATCCTGAGGTGGCTGCTGGCAGCTTGCAAGACGACCAAAACCGTCGTGATTTCTCTGTCAACGCTATGGCCATTTGCCTGAACAAAGACCGTTGGGGTGAGCTATTAGACCCATTTGGCGGCATTAAGGATATAGAGGATAAGATTCTGCGTGCACCGCTTGATCCAGATCAAACATTCGACGACGATCCACTGAGAATGATGCGTGCAGTTCGATTCGCGGCGCAGCTCAACTTTAAGGTTTCCACCGAGGCGTTAATGAGCATTCGAAAAAATGCTTCGCGAATAAGCATTGTTGCTCCAGAACGCACGGCGCAAGAATTCAATAAAATCTTAGCTGTTCCCAAACCAAGCTATGGATTAGGCTTACTGTTCACTAGTGGATTGCTCGAGCAAATACTACCAGAACTCTGTGCTTTGCAAGGGGTTGAGGAGGTTGAAGGGCAGCTCCACAAGGACAACTTCTACCATACCCTTGAGGTCGTGGATAACCTCAGCCGCACTTCTGAAGATCTTTGGCTTAGATGGGCTGCATTGTTGCACGATATCGGCAAACCACGAACCAAAAAGTTCATCAAGGGCACAGGCTGGACCTTTAGAGGCCATGAGTTTTTAGGCGGCAAGATGGTGTCAAAGCTCTTCAAGCGCATGCACTTGCCTACGGACGCTCGCATGAAGTTTGTCATCAAGATGGTGCAGATGAGTTCTCGTCCTGCTGCCTTATCGGACGATGCAGTGACCGACAGCGCGCTAAGGAGATTGCTGTTTGATGCAGGCGATGATATTGAGTCATTGATGCTTTTGTGTGAAGCAGATTTGACCACTAAGAATGAAAAGAAAAAGCGCAAATACCTCCAGAACTTCAAGCATGTTCGTACGAAACTCAAGGAGGTTGAGGAGCGTGATCAGATTCGGAATTTCCAGCCGCCGGTCACTGGCGAGGAGATCATGGAGAAATACGGCATAGGACCATGCCGCGAAATAGGACAAATTAAAGAAGGCATCAAGGAAGCCATTTTAGAAGGTGATATCCCGAATGAAAGGGAAGCCGCCTTGCGTAAAATGGACGAACTTGCGGCCCAATTAGGATTAGCATAAATGGAAGTTTTTCTACGTTTTATCGCCGATACCAGCGATACAGTCATTCGTGAGGTTCGCATTAAAGGAAGCGCCTCACTATTAGGCCTTCACGAACAGATATATGCCACCTTCGGATTGGAACCTGGGGAGATGGGAAGTTTCTACTACAGCACTGCTGATTGGGACCAAGGTGAGGAATTGCCAATGTTCAGCATGGACGATAGCAGTCCGAGCATGGAAACAATGACGGTGGCGGATTTTTTCAGCCAAACAGCACATGCGTTATACGTATACAACTTCCTTGACATGAACATCTTCTACGTCGAGAAGGTCAAGGAAGATGAAGAAGAAGGGTTTGAAGATTTTGTGGTGTTGAACGCCGTGGGAGAATTGGACAAAAAACCTTCAAAACCTAGTGCTGATGCGGCCCCCGGAATGGCCAAGGACCCAAGTCAAATGACGGAAGCGGAAATCAATGCCATGTACGGCTTAGACGACCTAGATGGAACTAAGGATCCTTATGCTGATGAGGACAGTTTCGAAGACGAAGAGTACTATTAAATCCAATCCACTGAAATCACGCGTTCCACAGGAATGGTGATGTTTCCTTTCAAATAGATGGAGCCGCCATAGTGCAACCAAATGGTGGTCTGTACTTTGAAAATATCGGAATGGGTTTGGAAGACTATATCTACCTTCTCGTGGCGGATATTACCCACATAGGTCGCAGAGTGAATACGCTTGGCACGCTTCAATTTCTCTGACTTTTTAGAAAGCACATCCCCCACTGGAAAATCCAAGGTGGCGGTTTCTAACCTGCTGATATCTATAGGTAGTTCTGTCATGGGTTGATGTAAGCGGTACTCATAAATTTACGAAATTTGGTTCAATTATGCGAACAACAAGCCTTAGAGAATCTTTCTACACCGTTATTTTCGAAGCCAATACGCCGGCAGGCAAGGCGTTCGATGTTGCCCTTTTCGGGACCATTGGGATGAGTGTCATTGCGATCATGCTCGAATCTGTGCCGAGTCTTGCCGCTAATGCTGGTGCGCAGAATTGGTTCACTGGAATTGAGGTCATTACCACCATATTATTTAGCATTGAATATTTGCTACGCCTTTGGTGCAGTCCGAAGCCTACGCATTACGCTCGAAGTTTCTACGGGCTCATAGATTTGGTCAGCACCCTGCCCTTTTACCTGGCCCTACTCTTTCCCGCCACCGGAACTTTTGCCATCATCAGAGCCCTACGCCTACTTCGCATTTTCCGAGTGCTCAAACTGAGCCGATTCCTCATTGAAGGAAACCTACTTTGGCAAAGCTTACTGCGTTCCTCACGTAAGATTGGTGTATTTCTCTTCACGGTAGTTCTGCTCTGCGTGGTCATGGGGACCATCATGTATACCGTCGAGGGTCCCGAGAATGGATTTACGTCCATCCCTCTGAGCATTTACTGGGCCATTGTAACCTTAACCACCGTTGGGTATGGAGATATTGCGCCTGGGACCGTGTTGGGCCAATTCATTGCTTCAGCCATCATGATTCTCGGTTACGCCATCATCGCTGTGCCCACGGGTATTGTGACGGTAGACCTCGCGATGAACCCCACGGATGGAAAACCGGCATTGAAATCTTGTGAAAATTGCGGGCACACGAGCCCTTCCGACTATAAATATTGTCCAGATTGCGGGACAGAATTCGCCTCGAATGCCTAAATACTTACTGAATATTTGTGGACCCACCGCTGTGGGCAAGACCAGTGTAGCCTTGTATTGGGCGGAGAAATTGGGGTGCCCAATTCTCTCCACAGACTCCCGCCAATGCTATAGAGAACTGGCCATCGGATCTGCGCCACCATCGCAACAAGAATTGGACCGAGTTCAGCACCACTTCATCGCTGACCGAAGCGTTCACAACCCCATCACCGCCGGTGAGTTTGAAAAATTCGCCTTAGATACCCTTGATACCTTATTCCAAAGCCACGACATCGTGGTCGCCGTCGGAGGCTCCGGGATGTACATCGATGCACTTTTACACGGCCTTGATCCATTGCCTACTGATGCTACCATCAAAGCAGCCTTGGAAGAAAAGGCTCAATCCGAAGGTCTCGCGGCGTTAAAGGAAGAGCTCCAGCGCTTAGACCCCGAACATGCTGCCAAGGTAGATGTCCGCAATCCACGACGCATTATACGTGCGCTAGAGGTCATCACCATCACTGGAAAGAAGTATTCCGAACAATTAAACAATACGCCGAAAGATCGTCCGTTTGAAATAGTGAATTGGGTACTGAATATGGACCGTGAAAAGCTTTACGAACGCATCAACTCCAGGGTACACTTGATGATTTCAGCGGGTCTTGAAGAGGAAGCGAGAACATTGGAACCGCATCAAGATCTCGTCGCCTTACAAACCGTTGGCTACCGCGAATTTTGGCCCTATTTTGAAGGCATGTACAATCACGAGCGCACCGTAGAGCTCATTCAGCAGTTCAGCCGTCGCTATGCCAAAAGACAATTGACGTATTTCAAGCGCTTTGAGGGTGCTTTATGGCTCGATCCAAACGACATTAACAGCCAAGAGGAATCTTTGCGCAAAGCGGGGGTGTTGTGAGCGTAATTAAATATTTCAGCTTCCCGCGCGGATTTTGGCTGATTCAACTATTGTATTTGATTGGTCAAAAAATCGATAAAACCAGACGATCAAGAAGTGTATTTCAACCTAAAATTCCTGTCATTTGTGTTGGAAATTTTCAGGCGGGCGGCACAGGTAAAACACCGATCACTCAATGGGTCGCTAATGAACTGTCGTCACTAGGATATGAACCCATAATTATTCTACGAGGATATAAAGGCAAAACAAAGGTCAGCACGCTAGTCAACAATCAAAATGCTCAAATCTTTGGTGACGAGGCTGTACTCCATGCTTTAAATCATCCCACCATAGTCGGTAAAAATCGTATCGAAAGTTGCAATCTTGCTGAATCTATAGCCAAAACAGATAAAACTGTTTTGATTCTGGACGACGGACTGCAGTATTACGAACTACAAAAGGACTTCTCTATAGTGTGTCAAAAAGATGCACTTTTTGAGTTCGATACATTACTTCCTCAAGGCCGTCTTCGTGAAATTCCTCACACCAAAATTGACGCTATTGTTAGCAATGGAGAAAGAGAACCTGCTTGGGTTAAACGCGAATGGGAAGGCGTACAAGATTATTACTTAAAAAGAGAAATCATCCTAAAATCAGGAGTAGAAGTGCCGGGAATTATGGTCTGTGGCGTAGCTAAGCCTAATGAGTTCTTTTATCTCGTGCAGAAACGAATTGGCTTCGTTGGAAATGAAATGAAATTTCGGGACCACCATCGTTACAGTGCAGCCGATATCGCTCGTATCGAAAAGGCTTCGGAAAAGTATGAATACCGCGTGCATTGCACCGCAAAAGATGCTGTGAAGTTGGAACCCCTAATTAAGGCAGAAAACAGCCCTATTAGGCTGAGTGTTTGGGATGTTGAAATTCAGCCAGTTGAGGATGTTCAGCCACTCCTTGATGCCATGGTGGCAAAGATTGAGGAAGTGTATAAAAATCGGTCACAAAAACAGGCCTAAAAAGCGTAAATTAGCGCTCTAAATTTCCCTTGGATGTCTAGTATTTACGATACATACGAACCGGTTATTGGTATTGAAGTTCACGTGCAGCTGAGCACGCAGAGCAAGGCATATTGTGGTGATGCTACCACATATGGTGCCTCCCCTAATACTCAGGTAAGCCCGATCAGCTTGGGCCATCCAGGTACTCTTCCTGTGTTCAACAAAGCGGTAATGAACTATGCCGTGAAGTTGGGTATTGCCTGTGATTGTACCATTCGTGAGCGCAATGAATTTGCGCGGAAGAACTACTTCTATGCAGATTTGCCGAAGGGGTATCAGATTACGCAGGACACCACACCTATCTGTACCGAAGGATTTGTGCG
>CALDGA010000241.1 GCA_937942085.1 uncultured Flavobacteriales bacterium | reverse complement strand
GCAAAGGGGCCCATGGTTCGAATAATGCGAAGAAATGCCTTCATAGTTCTTTTCGTTGCAGCGAAGGTAGCGCTTACGCGGCAATGCGTAAATTTGCACCTATGGAAAGCACACGTCAACTTAAAATTGCCAAGCTCCTTCAGAAGGAAATGGCGACGATCTTACAGCAATTGGCCAAAGATCAATTCCCAGGTACCCTACTCAGCGTCTCGAAAGTGCGCGTGAGTCCTGACCTTGGTGTGGCTAAAATTTACGTGAGCATTTTTCCCGTAGCTAAAACGAAGGAAACCTTTGATTTCTTGCAACTCAACAACGCAAAATTGCGCGGTGCTTTAGGCCATGTCGTTGGGAGCCAACTACGTGTAGTTCCAGAACTTATGGTCTATGTAGACGACAGCTTGGAATACGAAGAAAACATCGACCGCCTGTTGCGCGGTGAAGGCGAAAGTCCCATCAAATAATCACAGGTGAAATCTTTCAGCACCTATCTCGCTCGTAAATACTTCTTTTCCAAGGGAAGATTAGGTGCTATCCGTCTGATGTCGCTTACTGCGCTTGTTGGACTATCCTTAGGTACTGCAGCCATGGCAGTGGTGCTCAGTGCTTTCGCCGGGCTGGAAGATTTAGTGGCCAGCCAATACGAGCATGCAAATCCAGCTCTGAAAATCAGTCCTGCGACCGGGCAATATTTAGAACTTACCGCGGAAGATTCTGCTTTTATTTCCAACGAAGCCGCCCACTATCCTACTTCAGTATTCGAGCCTGTTTTTGAGCAGCGCGTGCTCTTGGCACAAGGAGACCATCAACACATTGCTTACTTGTTGGGCACTTCAATGGAATACGAAAGGGAACACCATTTAGACCAACACCTGCTGACTCAAGCGGATCCGGCACTCGACCTTGGAGGAAATACCCTTCGGTTGGGGGCAGGAGTGGCTTACCATTTGGGGATTTCAAATACAAATCCGCCGCCCATTATTACCGTGTACCTGCCAAAAATCAACGCTTCTACCAACGCTCTGAACTTGAGCGATGCAGTGCAGGCCAAGAATGTCTTTGTGACGGCTATTCACACAGTGCAACCGGATTACGATGCCAATAAAGTCATTGCCCCGCGCCAATGGGTCCAAGAATTCACCGGCGCCATTTATCCCTCTTATCTAGAGGTGTATGCTGAGGAAAAGGCATTGAGAACGTCTATTGAAAATCACTTCGGCGATCGCGTGGTCGTTGCGGATAGACTCGAGCAAGAAGCTACCTTGTTCAAGGTCATGCGATCCGAACGGCTGGTCGTCATTGCCATCCTTGCCTTTGTTGTGTTCTTGGCAAGTTTTGGAGTGGTGAGCGCATTGACCATCATCGCCCTTGAAAAGGATAATGATATCCGCACCTTATGGTCTATGGGTGCCTCGAATGCCCAATTACGTCAACTATTCTTCACCAACGGCATGTACATTGTCGGTGCGGGTTGGGCCTTAGGAATGACCCTTGCCATCCTCTTGATTGTTCTTCAACAACAGGTCGGTCTCATCACCCTCGGCTCGGGCTATGTTCAGGAATTCTATCCAGTAACACTAAAACTTTCACATGTGGTGCTTACGACCTTAATCGTTCTGGGTATAGGCACTTTGATGAGTGCCTGGTCTACCAAGAATGTCGTGAGGGACTAACCCACCAAAAGTTCATTTTGGTCGTTACCGTATTTGGCAATGTACTCAGATTCAATTTCGTCTAAGGTGGCCAACACTTCTTGTGGATCGTCCAAGGTAACCAATCGCGAACGATAAGGTTTGAAATGTGTCAATCCGCGGAAATAATTCGTGTAATGCTTTCGAGTTTCCATCACCGCATAGCGCTCTTCTTTCCACTTCAAGCTCATCTCAAAGTGCTCACGAGCGGCAGCTACACGTTCCTCTACCGTAGGCTTGGCAGCCTCTACGCCGTGCTCTAAAAAGTATTTGATCTCGTCAAAGATCCAAGGATAGCCAATACTCGCGCGGCCAATCATAATGCCATCAACACCGTATTTATTCTTGTATTCGAGCGCCTTGGGCCCACTGTCCACATCGCCGTTTCCGAAAACAGGAATGTGTAGACGCGGGTTATTCTTGGTTTCGGCGATCAAGGTCCAATCCGCCTCTCCCTTGTACATCTGCTTGCGCGTACGACCGTGAATGGAAATGGCCTGAATACCCACATCTTGAAGGCGCTCCGCCACTTCAACGATGTATTTCGTATTCTCGTCCCAACCCAATCTTGTTTTTACCGTCACAGGCTTGTTGACCGCTTTGACTATTTCAGCGGTCATCTTGACCATCTTCGGAATGTCCTGAAGGATCCCTGCACCGGCACCTTTACAAGCGACATTCTTTACAGGACAACCGTAGTTAATATCTATGATGTCCGGATTTGATTCTTCACAGATGGCGGCTGCCTGACGCATACTATCAATCTCGTTCCCGAAGATTTGAATGCCCAGGGGACGCTCATATTCGTAGAAGTCCAATTTCTTTACGCTCTTCGCAGCATCGCGAATAAGCCCTTCGGAAGAAATGAATTCGGTGTACATCACATCAGCCCCGTGATCCTTACAAAGTTTGCGGAACGGGGGATCACTCACATCCTCCATGGGCGCGAGCAACAGTGGGAATTCACCAATCTCTATATCTCCTATCTTTACCATCACTGCAAAAATACAACCCGATGCAAAACCACCCTTCATGGAGCCCTGTAAGAATTGCGGCTTCTTTTATTCTGGTCATCATTCTCAGCTCACTCCTTGTTGGAGGCATCGGATTCATCATCGCAACGGCTGCATATGACAACCTATCTGAGCCCGGCGCGATGCGTTGGTTACAACTGACCAACAGCTTAGGGGTCTTTTTAGTTCCGCCGCTCGTACTGATGTGGTGGAGCAAATCTTCTCCTCATGCCTTTTTAGGGTGGCGTGGCGCAAGAATAACACCGTCGGGATGGGGTGCGTTGTTGCTCATTATTGCAGGCTCCTTCTTCACCATTGATGCCCTTGCACATCTAAACATGGTACTGTTGCCAGAGGCTCCTTGGGTGGAAGATCTAAAAGCACAAGAGGCGACTGTGAAACTTGCCCTAGATATTCTCCTAAAAGATATGGTACCAACGACGCTATTGGCCAATGCATTTATCATGGTGGTTGTGCCAGCAATTGGTGAGGAACTGTTCTTTCGCGGCGCGGTGCAAGGTTTGCTTGGACAAAAATTCAACCACCATATTGCGATTGCAGGTACTGCGCTTTTCTTCGCTTTGGGACACATGCAGCCGCTGAGCGTCCTGCCTATATTGTTTATGGGGATGGTATTCGGCTACCTCAAGCATTGGACCGGTTCGATCTGGGTGCCCATAGGGCTGCACTTCATAAACAATGCAACAGCTCTAGGCAGCGCCTATCTAAACGACGGAAACTTGTTGGAGGAAAGTACCATGGCAGGTTCGATATGGTCTTATGTGGGTCCAATTCTAGTTTTGGCAGGCCTCTACACCATGTATACGCAACGCAAGGCATAAAAAAAGCCGACCCAAAGGGTCGGCTTTCTCGCCTATACTAGCGATTCTCTTTGCTTCTAGTTCTCTGAGCTGTACAACGCTTCCACGTCCTTAGGCTGGTTCGAACTATAGTTGATCTTCAACGCTTGCGCTTTGCGCAATTGCAATTTGATATCTGTAATGAGACCCATCTTCACCGTTTTATCGGCCTTGATAGACATGGTCATCATTGCTGCATCTTCTTCTGATTTCTGCTCACGCTCTTGAATTACGAACGGTTGGATATCGTCCAAAGAAGCAAATGCATCATTCAATTGGACACGTGGTGAACGACCAAATTTATCTTGGTACTTCACACGTGGGGCACCAGCGTAGATGTAAGTCACCAAAGACTTGCGCTCCAATTTTTGAATTTCCGTGGCTTGCGGCTTGTTTACCGTCACTTTCAAATCTACTTCACGCATTACCGTAGCAACCATGAAGAAGAACAGCAACATGAAAACAATATCCGGAAGTGCCGAGGTATTTACGGCCGGCAACGCCTTATCCTTCTTTTTCTTAATTACCGCCATTATCCACCAATATTTAAGGGTTCAGCCTCAGAAATCTTCTGTGGATACGCCAACTTGATTTCTTTCAAGATCTCTTTATCCTCTTCTTGATCCATGCTGCGGTATGAACGACCAAACTTCTCTTGAGCGTAGCGTTCACGCAAATCTTCATACGCTGCAACCAGTTCGTTCTGAACCTTCACATACATACCGTACGAAGTACCGCGGTCATTCTGCAAGGAAACTACTGCCTTATCAGGATTGTCCGAGCTAGTCGAAACTTTGTACCCCTGACAGTGCTCACAAGATCCGTCACCGTTGTTATCAATAAACTCCATCGCCTTAGCACGCAGTTCCGAAATCTGTAAGTATTCGTCTTCTACAAGCAACTGGTCGTTTGAGTTTACCAATACGGTAAAGATGTTGCGCTCCTTGATTGGAGGTGGATCTTCAACAAGTTCCTCGTCAAATGGAGGCAGCTTTCTGTTAATCCCCTTATCCGTATCCATGGTAGTGGTTACTAAATAAAAGATCAACAATAAGAAAGCGATGTCTGCCATCGATCCGGCGTTGATTTCTGGTATGGCTCTTTTATTTCTTGCCATAACGATCCTTATTTAGTTACGCGTGAAACCAACGAGTATACTACAGCCAAAATTGCTCCTGAGAACAAAATGTAGAACGAAGTCAACATTGCGCTTGACGCTTTTGACGTGGCTTCTGTAACGTCTTTATATTCATTAAAATCTGAACCGTCTGCCGTGAACCAAGAGATCAAACCGATCACTAGGATGGCAGCAAGTCCAATACCTACACCCTTAATACCTTGAGGATTTACAACTAGGGCGAGTACAAAGCTCAATACGGCAATGATAATACCAAGAATGGTAGAGATCATTCCGAAGGACACAAATCCAGGAGCGTTGTTCTCGTTTACGGCAACCATGATGAAAAGCACCACGCCTACCAAACCGAGCCCAATGCCTAGGACACGTCCAATTAATGGAAGTTTACTAAGCATCTGAATTACGCGTTTTTCTTGTTGTACTCAACCAACATATCCATGAAAGAGATAGAAGCATCTTCCATCTTGATCACGATACCGTCGATCATCGCTACGATAAGGTTGTAGAAAATTTGAAGGATGATCGCAGTGATCAAACCAAATACTGTAGTCAAAAGTGCCACTTTAATACCACCCGCTACCAATGAAGGGTTGATATCACCAGCTGCTTCGATCGCATCAAAGGCACCAATCATACCGATTACCGTACCCATGAAACCAAGCATCGGTGCCAAAGCGATGAACAAAGAAATCCAAGAAACACCTTTCTCCAATTTTCCGTTCTCCACAGAACCTACGCTCATGATAGACTTATCTACCATATCCAAGCCTTCGTCGTAGTGATCCAAACCTTCGAAGAAGATAGTTGCTACTGGACCACGAGTGTTGCGACAAACTTCTTTAGCAGCTTCAACACCGCCGTTGTTCAACGCGCCTTCTACTTCTTCCAACAATTTTTCAGTGTTGGTTTGAGCGAATGTCAAGTAAATAATGCGCTCGATAACCAAGGCTAGACCTAGAACCAAGGCCAACAATACGAACGACATAAAGAATGCACCACCTTCGATGAATTTTTCTTTCAAAATCTGGGTGAATCCTTTTTCAGCTGGTGCTTCTTCAACAGCAGCTTCTTCAGCCGGAGCTTCTTCTGTAGCGGCAGAATCTGTAGTAGCTGCAGCAGAATCAACAGCTGCATCAGCAGAATCCATAGTTTCAGTAGCAGCAGTTTCTGCTACTTCTTCTGTAGCCGACATATCTTCTTGAGCATAGGCGTTAACGGTACCCAATGAAAGGGCAACGATAGCAAGCAAAGAGAGTGCTTTTTTCATTTTTCTAATTGTTTAAATACAAATGTTTAGAGTTATGCGAGCAAATGTACTTTGTACAGCACCTATCACACGCGAGGCCGAAAATACAAAAAAATGATGTTCTTACTGCACTAAGCGCATTCTCCGGACAGACTCTCGGAAAACTTAACGGCAAATTCATCTCGGCCCAAATTCTGCCCCAACAACACCATGGCTTTTACCAAGGCGCTCTCAAAGGTCATGTCCTTGGCGCTCAATGTGTTAAATTGCTCTAGCGCCGATGAACTGTCGTACAATCCGGGTACAATTCGACCGCTCACACATTGTGACGTATTGATGATCTGAACGCCACGCTCCTCGCAGCGCTGTAAAAAATCGATGAACGCAGGAGAATTTGGTGCGTTTCCGGCACCAAAAGTGCGCAATAAGACCACTTTCCAATCGTCCAATACCGGCACCTTTGTAAAATCTAGACCAGGATACAATGTCACCACGCCCACGGAGGCATCCACCTGTTTCTGGAACCGAAGCACAGATTCCACGGGTTTCCACAACAACTCATCGTATACGCTCATGCGCACGCCGCTTTCCGCCAATGCAGGATAATTGGGCGAACTAAAGGCATCAAACTCATTGGACGAACGCTTATACGCCCGGTTGCCCCGGTATAATTTGTATTCGAAATAGATACAGACCTCTTGAATCAGTGCCTCCCCATCGCGCTCCATTGCAGCAAACTCCAAGGCACTGAGCAGGTTCTCTGTAGCATCAGTACGCAACACTCCTACCGGCAATTGCGATCCAGTGATAATGATCGGTTTTTTCAAGCCTTGAATCAAAAAACTCAACGCACTCGCGGTATAGGCCATAGTGTCGGTGCCATGTAAGAGCACGAATCCATCGTAATCCTGGTAATGCTTTTCAATGCGCTCGACCAAATCTATCCAACCCTCTGGCTGCATCTCAGAGCTGTCCACCGGCTTGTCCACGGTCACTACATCTAGTTCAATAGGCAGCAACGCCAATGCGGGAATGGACGCACGCAGCTGATCGAAATCTACCGGCGCCAATTTGCCGTTTGGATTCTGTTTCATCCCGATGGTACCGCCGGTGTATATGAGGCAAATCTTACGCATACTATCCAAACAAGTTACGAGTATTTGCCGCAAGTTTTGAGGCCAATTCCGCTTCGTCCATCTCCAAAATCTCCGCCACCGTTTGGGCTACCTCAGCCATGAAAGCAGGCTCATTTTTCTGCCCCTTGAACGAGGTTGGGGTCAAATATGGCGCATCCGTTTCCAGCAAGATTCTATCCTGTGGAATGGCACGTACCACGGGGTCGGTCGCACTGCGATTGTAGGTAATGACCCCTCCGAGGCCAAAGTAAAACTCACCCAGACGCAGGGCTCGATTGATTTGTTTCTTCCCGCCACTGAAGCAATGAAAAACCCCACGAAGTTTTCCTCCATGGCGCTCCTGCGCGGCCTCGAGGACTGGAAAGAGCTCCTTGAAACTGCTTCGCACGTGGAGGGCGATGGGCAGGTCCCACTCAACACTCCAATCCATCTGGGTATTGAGCGCATCAATCTGAATGTCCAAGGTGGTTTTGTCCCAATACAGGTCCAAACCTATCTCACCCACTGCACAAAATCGATCCGGTTCAAATTCGTAAGCGGCTTTTAGGGTGTCCAATTGGCTTTTGTAATCCTCCTTCACATAACAGGGGTGCAACCCTATCATTTGGCGGACGGTGAGCTCGGGAAATTGGTCCACTGCCTCCTTCATCTTAGGTACGCTCTGCACGTCGATGTTCGGCAACAGAATTTCGCGAATACCCGCATCCAAGGCACGCTGCTGCACCTCCTGCTGACGCTCCACCAAAGAGCTATCGTACAAATGACAATGGGTATCAATCCACATTAGAGCGGGAGGTTTCCGTGTTTCTTTTTAGGAAGTTTAACTGCCTTGTTTTCCAACATGGCAAAGGCGCGAATCAAGCGCTCACGGGTTTCTTCAGGGAGAATGACTTCATCCACATACCCGCGGTGTGCTGCGCGATATGGATTGGCAAACGCTTCGGCGTATTCGGCCTCCTTCTCCAGCAACTTGGCCCCTGAATCCTTCGCTTCAGCAATCTCCTTGCGGAAAATAATTTCTGAGGCTCCCTTGGCACCCATCACCGCAATTTCCGCAGTCGGCCAAGCAAAGTTCATATCCGCCCCGATCTGCTTCGAGTTCATCACACAGTAAGCTCCGCCATAGGCCTTGCGCGTAATCACCGTAATTCTAGGTACGGTGGCTTCACTAAAGGCATACAAAAGTTTGGCACCATTGGTAATAATGCCGTTCCATTCTTGGTCCGTACCCGGCAAGAACCCAGGTACATCCTCTAGGACTAACAGCGGAATATTGAAGGCATCACAGAATCTGACGAATCGCGCACCCTTCGTGGAGGCGTGAATATCCAGTACTCCAGCGAGATAGGCGGGTTGATTCGCCACTATACCAACGCTCTTTCCTGCCAATCGGGCAAAGCCGACCACAATATTTTCAGCAAAGTCGCGGTGGACTTCATGGAAGGAATCGGCATCGACGATATCGGCAATGACCTCTTTAATATCATACGGCTGGTTCGGATTGTCCGGTATAATGTCCTTTAGCCCCATGCGCATTTCATCGCCCGGCTCGTAAGCCAATACCGGCGGCTCCTCGTCACAGTTTTGCGGGAGGTAGCTCAACAATCGCTTGAGACCATTGATCAAGGCTACTTCATTGGGGTAGGTAAAATGCGTTACCCCGCTTTTGGTGGCATGGGTACTAGCACCGCCCAATTCCTCTGAAGTCACCTCCTCGTGGGTCACGGTTTTCACCACATTCGGGCCCGTCACAAACATGTACGAGGTATCTTCTACCATCATGATAAAATCTGTCAAGGCAGGCGAGTACACTGCACCGCCGGCACAAGGGCCCATCATGGCAGATAATTGGGGAATAACTCCTGACGCTTGTACGTTGCGGTAAAATATGTCGCTGTACCCACCGAGGGACACTACGCCTTCTTGAATACGCGCACCACCACTATCGTTCAATCCGATCACCGGCGCGCCCGTCTTCATCGCGAGTTCCATGATTTTCACAATCTTCTCGGCATGGGCTTCCGCTAGGGAACCGCCCAACACTGTAAAGTCTTGCGCATAAACGTAGGTCAAACGACCATTCACGGTCCCGTAACCGGTGACCACTCCGTCGCCTAGAATCTTTTGCTTGTCCAGACCAAAAAGGTTGCTTCTGTGGGTGACCAGGGCACCCATCTCCTGAAAACTCCCTTCATCGAGAAGGAAGTGAATGCGCTCGCGAGCGGTCAATTTTCCCTTCGCGTGCTGGGCTTCTATGCGTTTCTCACCGCCGCCCTTGGTACTCTCTTCCCGTAGACGCGACAGTTCGTCTCTTTTATCTTGCATGGTGGTTCTGTGTCTGTTGTTTCTGTGGTTAAGTTACTGCTGCGAAAAGGCATTTCGCAAATCGACTTTAGTATGTCTGTGAAATCTTTTGGTCTCCTTGGCCTTGCGACGAATTTCCGCTTGCTCTTCTTCGGGCAGGTGGATGGCTTCGACACATTGCGGCGTACAGCACCCTTCGTTTTTCTCCGCACATGCCTCGCACTGGATAAAGAGGAGGTTACAGGCCTTGTTGGCACAGTTCACATGGGTGGCGGAAGGTTGGCCACACTGGTGACATTCTGAGATGATCTCGTCTGAGATGCATTCTCCGAGGCGCTCGTCGAACACGAAGTTGATGCCGTGGAATTTATTCGGCAATGCCTCCTGATCTATTTGGCGGGCATAATCGATGATGCCCCCGTGAAGTTGGTTCACATCTTTAAAACCATGGTGCTTGAGGTAGGCAGAGGTCTTCTCACAACGAATTCCGCCGGTACAGTACAGCAGTATCTTGCGGTCCTCTTGGCCTTTGAGTTTTTCTAGAACCATGGGCAGTTCTTCGCGGAAGGTTTCGGCTTCCGGCAGGATGGCACCTTCAAAGTGACCGATCTCGCTTTCATAATGATTGCGCATGTCCACGATAACAGGGTCGTGGTTTTCGATGGCGTCGTTCCAGTCCTTTGCTGTGAGGTGGGCGCCTACGTCGGTCACGTCGTAATCTTCCGGTTGGAGTCCGTCGGCCACGATTTGGTCGCGCACCTTGATGATGAGCTTGAGGAAAGATTTCCCGTCGGTTTTGTCGGTCACCGCCATTTTAAACGGCACGTCCTTAAAGTAGTCCATGCCATGGAGGTGTTGCTCGAAGGCCTCCCAATGGTGGGCAGGCACGTTCATCTGGGCGTTGATGCCCTCGCGGCTCACATAAATGCGGCCAAGGCAATCCCACTCGCTCCACTGCGCGAAGAGCTCGTCGCGAAGCGCTTTGGGATCTTCAATGATGACATATTTGTAAAACGAAAGCGTTTTACGTTCAAAGGTTTCCGCTTCCAATTTTGCCAAGAGCTCCTCTCGACTCAATTTATTCGCCAACGTGCGTTTTCCTGAATTTGGATCCATGGGGTCTTAATTTGTAGGGCAAAGATAAGTTATCTTTGAGCGAC
>CALDGA010000240.1 GCA_937942085.1 uncultured Flavobacteriales bacterium | reverse complement strand
ACCATGGACGCATATTCTCCCATGGTTAAGCCGTGCACTACCGGTATGGGGTGTAAGCCTACCATACTTTCGAAGCCTGGTTTTAAGATGGGACCGTCGATATAATGACCGTTTGGATTGCCCCGGTCCATAATCATGAGCGGGACTCCGGCTTCTACACATGCATCAAGAACGTAGCTCAACGTGGTGCTGTAGGTGTAGAATCGAACCCCGACGTCTTGAATATCATAGATGACCCAATCCAAGCCCTCTAGCCATTCGGTTGGTGGACGCTTCGTTTTACCGTACAAACTCTTGATTGGTATGCCTGTTTTGGGATCGCGGCCGTCCTCCACATGCTCCCCAGCATCTGCATCGCCTCTGAAGCCGTGTTCCGGCGCCCACACCTGCTGTACATCCACACTCAGCGATATCAAATGATCCACCGTATGGGTGCCGTTGGGTAGTAACGATGTCGCATTGGCTACTACCGCCACAGATTTTTCGGTCAGCTTCATGTAGTACTCTCCAGGTTGCGCAATACCCGGCAGGTAACTTTCTTGCCCGCGCGCAGAAAAGCACAGAAGCATTACCGCGAATAACGCGAGAGTTGTTCTAAATTGCGAAGAGATGAAAGAGGCGTTTTTCATAGCTAGGAAGATACAAAAGAGTATGGGGTCGAAAGTGATCGGACCACTGCTAAAGTTAAGTATCGCAGCCACTGCCATGGGCATGGCCTTGGTTGTTTTATCCATAACGTCCGGCAAAGGTCTTCAGCATGCCATCATGGATAAATTTCGTGCGCTCGAAGGTGATTTCACCATCCAGGCGTACTCCTTGAACAGAACCGAGGAATGGCGTCCTATCGCATTGGAGGACAGCTTATTTGCCGAGCTAGCAAAAGCCCCCTATGTGGACCAAATCTTTCCCGTTGTCCAAAAGGCCTCTCTCTTAGTAAACCCTAGGGAGGATGTGTTCGAAGGTGTTCAAATCCAAGGATTTACAACGGATAACTTCGAGTACTTTCAAGAATCGTTCACCACCGACGGAACTCCCATCGACGGTCGATACGGATGCTGGATCTCGAGTAACCTGGCTTCAAGTCTGCAATTAGAAATAGGCGATACGGCTGTCTTAACAGTATTGAAAGGACAACGCGGCCTACCTCGATTAATCAACACTAAAATCTTCGGCACCTACACCTCTGGTTTGGATGAATTTGACCGTCAAAATGTGCTCATGTCAGCGGTGGACGTTCGCCGACTAAACGGATGGAATAAAGACAGCGTAAGCGCCTATGTTGTGCACCTAAACGCCCCTGAGCAGCGCGCTACACTCAGCGCCTATTGGAACGCCTTGGTTCCCTACGACCTCCAAGTAAGTGCCTTAGAATCTCGCCATCCGGCCATCTTTGGATGGTTGGCATTGTTTGATACCAATATCGTTTTGGTATTGGCCATCGTACTCATCGTGGCCCTATCCAACCTCATCACAGCCCTATTGGTATTGATCATTGACCGTACCCGCATGATCGGGATTCTCAAAGCCATGGGCGCGCCAGATCGAATGATTTTACAGGTGTTCCAATGGTTGAGCCTCAATATTCTGGTCAAAGGATTGCTACTCGGTAATGCCGTAGGTCTCGGACTCAGCGCAATGCAGCAGTGGTTTAAGTGGGTCCAATTGGACCCTAGCACCTATTACATCGCTTCCGCACCTATCCATTTCGATTGGGCTTGGATCATCGGCGCCAACCTAGGCTTCATACTCGTTGCCTACTTTATCCTACTCATCCCAGTGCGTTGGATTGCTCGTTTACAACCTATTCAGAGCATCCGCTTTTCATAGGAAGAACAATCATATCTTTAGGGCACCAAAACAAACAGAAGCAGCACATGCGCCCTATTTACAACAGCATTCTCGAGACCATCGGCGATACGCCCATGATCAAACTCAACAAAATCGCTCAAGATTTTCCATGCCCCGTCTATGCAAAGGTGGAATACTTCAACCCTGGACATAGCGTTAAAGACCGCATGGCCTTGAAGATGATTGAAGATGCGGAAGCTCGCGGAGATTTGAAGCCGGGCGGTACCATTATCGAGTGTACCTCAGGAAATACGGGAATGGGGCTTGCATTGGCCGCCATTGTCAAAGGATACAAACTCATTTGTACCCTGAGTGATAAGCAGAGTAAAGAGAAAATGGACATCCTGCGCGCCATGGGTGCGGAAGTATACGTATGTCCTACAAACGTCGCGCCCGAACATCCGGACAGCTACTACAGCGTTGCCTCTAGATTGAATAAGGAGATTCCAAACTCCTTTTACCCCTACCAATACGACAACCTCAGCAACCGCGAGGCCCATTACGAAAGCACGGGACCTGAAATTTGGGAACAGACCGAAGGCAAGGTGACCCACTTTGTCGTCGGAGTTGGTACCGGAGGGACCATTTCTGGCGTTGGGAAATATTTGAAGGAGCAAAACCCTAATGTGAAAGTATGGGGCATCGACACGTATGGATCTGTATTTAAGAAATACCATGAAACCGGCGAGTTCGATGAGAAAGAGATTTACAGCTACATCACCGAGGGCATTGGGGAAGATATCCTGCCTAAGAATGTAGATTTTTCTGTCATTGATTACTTCGAGAAGGTGACCGATAAAGACGGCGCATTGGCGACAAGGGAATTAGCCAAAAAAGAAGGGCTATTCTTGGGCTACAGCTGTGGATCTGCGTTCCAAGGACTCCGCCAACTCAAAGACCAGCTCACCCCTGAGGATGTGGTGGTCGTACTCTTCCACGACCATGGCTCACGTTATGTAGGTAAGGTCTACAACGACGACTGGATGCGCGATCGCGGATTCTTGGCACCGGCCAATAAAGTTGCCAAAGACCTGATTGACGGGCACAGTCATTTACCGCTCGTCACCGTAAGCACCACCGCACCCATCAGTAATGCGGCGAGCTTGATGAAGACACACGATATCACTCAGATTCCTGTCATGCAGAACGGCCAGATGGTCGGGTCCATAGACGACCATACCCTATTGAGTTCCATGGTAGACAATCCATCCAATGCTACGCTAGTGGGAGATATCATGGGACCCGCATACCCAGTAGTTGAACTCACCACGAGCATTGAGGATATCGCCAAAATGGTCAAAGGAGGTCACCGCGCAGTATTGGTCAAATTTGGCGAAGGGTTACACATCATCACCAAGCAAGACATCATCACAGCGATGAGTTAAGCAGCGGTACGATTTTTTCGTGCGTGTTTTTCATGGAATAGGTCAAGCCCACATTCCTATTGTGTAACTTGTGGGGCTATGGAGAAAACGAACAAAACCGCCCAATTACTTCTAGCACTAACCCCACTGGTGGTGTTGATGTTACTGCTCTGGTTCAACGTCGGCTACGTCTTCGGCGATGATGCCCTGAGCGGATCCAACCAAGTCATTCTCATGCTCAGCGCCTTCGTGGCTGCAGCTATCGGCATCGCCAATGGCACCAAGGTGGAAGCCGTTTTTGAAAAAATCAAAAACAATGTGCACGACACCACCCAAGCCATCTTCATATTGATTCTCATCGGCGGTCTGGCCGGGACTTGGCTCATCGGCGGCATTGTCCCCGCCATGATTTATTACGGCCTTGATTTGATAAATGTCCAATTCTTTTTGCCCACCGCCGTCATCATCTCCGCCTTAGTCAGTCTGAGCACCGGCTCTTCTTGGTCCACCACAGCGACCGTAGGGATTGCCCTGATGGGCATAGGTCAAACCATCGGGCTCAACCCCGCCATCGTCGCAGGTGCCGTCATTTCTGGTGCCTACTTCGGGGACAAACTAAGCCCTCTCAGCGATACGACCAATCTTGCCCCCGCCATGGCCGGTACGGATTTGTTCACTCACATCCGCTACATGCTCTACACCACCATTCCATCTTTGATCATCTCCTTGATTCTCTTCACCATTTTGGGCTGGAGCGCAGGAGACGCCGCCATGAACGACGCTGAAATAGCGACCGTACAATCCTTATTAAAAGAATCCTTTACCATCACCCCTTGGCTATTTGTAGTTCCCGTTGGTGTAATTGTACTCATTGCGCGTAAAATCGATGCACTCGTCGCCATTTCCATCGGAATTTTCGGCGGGCTTGTGATGGCACTTCTCTTCCAAGGCTCGTTATTAGAAAGTTTAGGCAGTGGCCAATTTCCTATGTACGAAGTTGCCATGCGTAGCGTCTATGGTTCCATTGCCATATCCAGCGACCACCCCATTTTATCCGACCTACTGAGCACCTCCGGCATGAGCGGCATGCTCGGCACGGTTTGGCTCATCCTTAGCGCGATGGCCTTTGGAGGCGCGATGGAAGCTGCAGGTTTCCTCGCAACGATCACCAGCGCCATAGTTTCTTTGGCACGCGGCACCGCCTCGCTCATCACCAGCACATTGGTCGCTTGTGGCGTACTCAACATCACCGCTTCCGATCAATACCTCGCCATTGTCGTTCCCGGACGTATGTTCAAAGATGTCTACCGCGAGAGAGGCTTGGCTCCAGAAAACTTGAGCCGTACGCTCGAGGACAGTGGAACCGTCACTTCGGTCTTGGTTCCATGGAATACCTGCGGCGCATACCAAAGCTCCGTCTTGGGCGTGGCCACGGGCGAATACTTCATGTACGCCTTCTTCAATCTCATCAGTCCGCTGATGACCCTAGTATATGCATGGGTGGGCATTCGCATCAAACGACTGAATGACTAAAACCCGCCCCATAGTACTGGGACTTCGCGAAAACGCTGGTCTTTTCGGTCTGTTGGTACTGATGAGCGCTTTTGTGGGCGCCATGGTCGGTTTTGAACGCAGCCTCCTGCCGGAGCTGACCAAATCTTGGGCCGTGTCCGAAATTGAAGCTGCCCTACTGATGGTGGGAGTATTTGGCCTCAGCAAGGCCATTGCCAACCTATTCACCGGGAACCTCATTTCAGAAATTGGCCGCAAGCGCACCCTACTTTTGGGCTGGGCCATGGCATTGCAAGCCCCGCTCATCTTATTAAACTCCGGCGACAGCGCTTTCATCATTCTTGCGAACATCGCCCTAGGACTGAGCCAAGGATTTACTTGGTCGACCACGGTGATCATGAAAATTGATATCGTGGGATTGAAACACCGCGGCACCGCCATGGGCCTAAACGAAAGTGCAGGCTATGTTGCCGTGGGACTCTCCTCCGCATTTGCGGCCTACTACGCAGAATCCAGTGGATTCATCGCCCCCATCCTCTACACCGCGATGGGCATCGTACTCGTAGCCTCACTCATTACCGTATTCATTCTCCCAGAAACCCAACCATGGGCGGCATTAGAAGCCAGAACTGAGGCGGCACATCAAGATGGTACTGTGGAAAAAATATTCCAAAAGACCACCTGGAGCGATCCAGCACTGCGCACCATTACTTGGACAGGGGTGGTAAACAATGCCAATGACGGTGTCCTATGGGCTGTATTACCTTCCTTGCTGCTGGCCAGCGGAGAATCCTTGACAACCGTAGGAATCCTCACCGGCATTCACGCGGCGGTTTGGGGCCTAGGCCAATTATTTACTGGCCCCCTATCCAACAATGGAAAGATCCGCAACCTGCTTTGGTGGGGCATGTCCATCCAAGGCATGGCGTTGATTTTTATCGGCAATTCATCGACCTATTGGTTCCCTTACATCCTATTAGGACTAGGTACGGCTATGGTCTACCCTACCTTTTTGGTCGGCATCAGCAACCACAGCCACCCCACCTGGCGTCCAAAAGCACTTTCAACCTACAGATTCTGGCGTGATATGGGCTACGTTTTTGGGGCGCTCATTGGCTACTTTGCATTGTCGCTACATGCCCCCGCCTCGGCCTTTACCGGCATAGCTGTAATCACACTGCTTGCCGGAACGATGGTCCGATTTTCAAAACTTCAATAACCGCTAAA
>CALDGA010000239.1 GCA_937942085.1 uncultured Flavobacteriales bacterium | reverse complement strand
AAGACATCCCATGAGCCAAGACCCCTTTAAAGGACTCAGAGAAAAGCTGGAAGAGCGTCCCTGGCCCAACCTATACCTCTTCAAATTCATCGTACCTGCAGATGCGAAGTCCATCGCCGCAACAGAAGCCCTTTTTGATAGCAATGTCGCCCAGGTAGAATTGCGTCAGAGTAAAACAGGAAAGTTTGTCTCAGTCAGTGCGAAGGAAATGATGATGGATGTCGACAGCATCATCGCACGCTACGAAAAAGCAGTACAAATCGAAGGATTGATGGCCCTTTAGGTCCAGCCTTCGTATACCCCCAATCCAAAGAGGGCATAGTCGAGTTTCGCCGGATCCTCTGGCGAGATCGCTCGTATACGGGTGTCCAATTCCTGCACTGCCTTCCAATCGTTTTGTTTGCGCTTCAAAAGCCCCAAACTGCGCGCCACCCGACCGCTATGTACATCCAAGGGTAGGGAAAGAAGTTTTGGACTGACCTCTTCCCACAATCCGAAATCAATGCCTTCGGTATTGGGTCGTGCCATCCAGCGGCTGTACATCACAATACGCTTGCAGGCGCTTCCACCTTCTGGATCTCCGAAGTGCTTTGCAGCTCGTGCGGGCAAACCGTTACTCAAGAGAAATTTCTTGAAGGCATGAAAGGCGGGTCCTAGGTTTTCGCTGTGAGGAGTGAGGTGGGACGCAAAGAATTGGCCAATACTCCCGTATTCCACATAAAGCGCTTGTAATCCCATCACAATACCTTGTACATCAACGGCTTGGAAAGTACGGTGCTTGAAACCTTCAAAGGCCTTGAGATCACCTGCCGTGGCCTCCTTGATGAAATTTCCAGGATCTTGGTCCATGCGGTCCATAAGTTCCGTGCTTTTCGCGATAATGGTCTTGCGATTGCCCCAGCTCAGCGTTGCGGCGAGCAAACCGCTTATTTCTATATCGTCTTGGGAAGTAAACCGATGGGGAATTTGAATGGGGTCGTCTTCTACGAAACTTTTGGTCGCGTACTGGGTCGCTTTATCTACGAGAAAAGAAGCTAATTCTTTGGGATCCATTAGGCCAGCATACCATCGCGCATGGTCCATTTTGTCTTGCCTAATGCCGCCAATGCTTTGTTGTGCGTCACAACCACCACCGTTTGGCCGTGTTTTTCGTTGAGCTCTTTCAAAATGGCGTGAACCTCATCCGCGTTTTTGCTGTCCAAGTTTCCCGTCGGTTCGTCGGCCAACAACACATCTGGCGCATTCATCAATGCTCTTGCTATGGCTACACGCTGTTGCTCTCCGCCCGAAAGCTCGCTGGGGTAGTGGTGCAGTCGGTGTCCTACGCCTAGGCGTTCCAAGAGTTCTTTAGCGCGGGCTTCTACCTGTTCGTTATTCTGTTTCCCAAGCCAACTGGGAACCATGACATTATCCAAGGCATTGAGTTCCGGCAACAGGTTGTGGAATTGAAAGACCAAACCTACACGCTGGTTGCGCCACTGGTTCCGGGCGGTTTTGGACAATGAACTGATTTCCTTTCCTTCGAAGGTGATGCTGCCTTCAGAACATTGGTCCAATCCTGCAATGAGGTGCAAGAGCGTACTCTTCCCGGCGCCGGAGGCGCCGGAAATGGTGATAAAATCACCTTGAGAAATGGACGCTGAGATGCCTTTCAGCACGTGCGTTTGCCCAAAGCTCTTGTGTATGTTCTCTAGAATAATCATCTACGACGCAAGGTAGTGGATTTGCGCATTTGCGCATAATCTAGGAAGTAGACAATGCGAAGGCTAAGGAGTTGGTCCGCCGGCAGGTCTGTAAGGCTCTGCATATTTTGGATGTATCCGAGTGCCGTGGCATCATCAGAATTTGCAATAGAGGTTCGGTACAGGAGGTTCATTTCGCGGCCTGGTGCGAACCACAATACATACTTCAAGTCGATGTTGAAGAAGTTGATGCGCAAGTTTGGATCCGTGTAGCTTGAAGAAGGGCTTAGGGAGCCATCTTCATTGAGGTGGAAGGTGGCTTCGTTTTCGATGCGATTCCAGCTGTGGCGCAGGTCGAGGCTCAAATAAGAATTGGGCCCAAATAAATATTGTCCTGTGAGCGTTTGTTCTACGTTGCGGCGGTGTCTTCGCGCCATTCCAATGCTGTCCGTACTCAAGGTTTGTGCCCAGCCCACTTGGTGATGCGATCCGGCTTCGACTTCAAATCGAAGATTGAATTGGTCATTGACGCGTCCAATTAATTCCACTTCACCATAGTGTCCGCGTGCACCCCAATCTGCCCACCGCCATTGCCCACCGCGCAATTCGTAGGCGAGGGGTTTGCGGAAATCTGTACTGAGCCATGCATTGTGCCAAAAGGAAGCTGGATTCACACGGTATCGACCCCAAACCCTTGGGTCGAAGTAATCAAACTCCTTAGGACGTACTTCGAGGTTATATCCATAGGCCAAGAAAGATTTGGTCAGACCAAAGAATCCATATTCTCCATGAATGCGTTCGTATGCAGAAGGTGCATAAAGACGATTGTACTGCATGCGCAGTTGGTGGCGTCGTCGGAGGTATAGGTCGTTGGGCTCAAGGATTTGATGGCTAAGTTCTACGCGTTGGTGCACCTTGTTTCCGCGGCGTTGAAAGCCAAGATCGTTCGGGTCAAAGGTGGGACTGATGAGTTCCATTTGATGCTCCCAACGCCAAGCCCCGGTTTGTTTCCCGGTCTCCCAATACAATGCATTGCCCGAATAATCATCTTCTGTATCGTAGATTATGGATCGGCCCATCGCCCCATTAAAATAATAGCGGTTTTCTAAGAAATTCAAATTTGCCGTAACCGCAGTGACATTGGCATCTCGGGCATTGCCTTCTTGATTATATCTGGTGGTGTTGGTATTGATCATTCCCACTGAACTGTTGCCTTTGAACCGCTGATCAACGGCCAGTACATTGTAGTTGGTCAGGGGTTCAGTGAGGACTTCTACTGCATTGCCCAGGCTGTCCGTACCACTGAGGTAGTTGGCCGCTGTGATGGCGTTTAGAAATCCCATGCTTAGATTGTTATCCGTCGTTCCCGTGAGTTTCGTGGCATTGAGCATGCGCGTGAAACTCTGTGTGGTATTACTCAAGTCCCCAAGGTTCGCATTGGTGAAGTTTTTCGGATTTCCCCCGATGCGTCGGCTGTAAAAGAGATCGGCTTTATTAAACAAGTTAACGCCTTCCGTGAAGAATTGGCGGTTCTCGTCGAACTGCTGCTCGAAGGCTTCAAAATTCACGAACTGCTCATCGAAGGCGACTTGTGAAAAGTCTGGGAGCAAGGTCATGTCCAGTGTAAAGCTTTTGTTGAGTCCTATTTTAATGTCGGCTCCGGCAGCACCGGTGGATCTGCCTTGACCGCTACCATTTTGCAAGTAAGAGCCTGTAGTGTTCGGACGTAAACTGATGCGCAAGGGGGGATTAATGACATTAATACCCGTGAGGAGTCCACTTTGCAAGCTCTCATTATCAAAGTTGCGATCGATGGGGTTCCAACTATACATCGTGCGGTCGCTTCTTATGCTTCGCTTGATGTTGAATCCCCAAGCTGGCACTTTTGCTCCCGCGCCGCCCTGTGGAATGCGCAGTACTTGGTAGGGAATGTACATTTCGAATGACCAGCGGTGTTCTTCTTTGACCACGGCGCTCCACCATACGGCGTTCCAACTGCCGTCTTCATCGTTGCTGCTCGTGGCCCGTGAATCTCCTTGAACCCCCGCAGCACTTAGGTAGAAGTTGAAGTCGTTCGCCCCGTCGTTGAAGGGATTCAAGATGATGTGTATCCAATCTGTATTGGCATTAATGCGGTCTCGCGGTGTCAATTGTGATAAGATGGGCGCGTGATCGTCCTCAAAAATCCCCGCGAAATAAATTCCCTCTTGAGTGTAGAAGATGCGTACGTCACTGCGTATGCTTTCAGGCGTAGGCCCAGCTTCTGGGAAATATTGGTCCAATTCCGCAATGCGCGCACTCGACGCCCAAACGGCCTCGTCAAGAACACCATTAATAGAGACATTTTCAGCGCTCAGTTCAGGAACTTCAAGACTTTTTTTCTTCGCACTTTGTGCGCTCAGACCTATGGCGGCCCAAAGTAGGAGTGTAGTTAGGTGGTATTTGGACATAGACGCAAATATCGTCAAACAAAGGCATATATCATTTAAACAACTTAATCCATAAAAATGGCTCATCGTTCGAAGCCTGTACCCTAAATTTGCCTGCAAATCAAGGAACAGTATGAACCTCCACGAATACCAAGGAAAAGAAATTTTAGCCGGCTACGGCGTACGCATTCAACGCGGTAAAGTTGCTCAGACTCCAGCCGAAGCCGTAGAAGTAGCAAAACAACTCACTGACGAAACAGGTCCGTCTTGGTACGGTGTGAAAGCCCAGGTACACGCAGGTGGCCGGGGGAAAGGTGGTGGTGTGAAGCTCGCCAAAGGCATTGATAAAGTGGAAGAGGTAGCAGATAGCATCATCGGTATGCAACTGGTAACTCCTCAAACTTCTGCCGAAGGAAAGAAGGTACACCAAGTATTGATCGCAGAGGATGTATACTACCCAGGCGAAAGCGAAACTTCTGAGTTCTACATGTCCGTATTGTTGAACCGTTCTACAGGGCGCAATATGATTATGTACTCTACGGAAGGAGGGATGGACATCGAGACTGTAGCAGAGGAAACTCCACATTTGATTTTCACTGAGGAGATCGACCCTAAGGTTGGTTTGACAGGATTCCAAGCACGTAAAGTAGCGTTCAACCTAGGTTTGAGTGGTGCTGCGTTCAAGGATATGACCAAGTTTGTAACGGCGTTGTACCGTGCGTACGAAGGTGCTGATGCGTCATTGTTCGAGATCAACCCGGTACTGAAAACATCAGACGATAAAATCTTAGCGGTAGATGCAAAGGTGACTATTGACGATAATGCATTGTACCGTCATCAAGATATCGCTGCCATGCGCGATACTCGCGAAGAAGATGCTACAGAAGTAGAAGCCGGTGAAGCGGGCTTGAACTTCGTAAAGCTTGACGGAAACGTAGGGTGTATGGTTAACGGTGCCGGTCTAGCGATGGCTACTATGGACATCATCAAGATGGCAGGCGGTAACCCAGCTAACTTCCTAGATGTTGGTGGTACAGCGGATGCAGCACGTGTGGAGCAAGCATTCCGAATCATTCTTCGCGATGAGAACGTAAAGGCAATCTTAGTGAACATCTTCGGTGGTATCGTACGTTGTGACCGCGTAGCGCAGGGTGTTGTTGATGCGTATAAGAACATGGGCAATATCAATGTGCCAATTATTGTACGTCTTCAAGGAACGAACGCTGAAGAAGCGAAGAAATTGATTGACGAAAGTGGACTAGAAGTACATAGCGCCATTGCATTGCAGGAAGCGGCTGACTTGGTTCAAGAGTTGGTATAAGTCCAAAGAGATAATCTTAAATTAGCCCCGAGCACCAATGCTCGGGGTTTTTTATGTCCGTAAATTTTGTTTTAGAGTGGAGCGCCACATTGTTGAGTCTCGCCTTTCTCGTAGGCTTGATTCAGCGAAAAGTTTGGGCATGGCCGGCCGGTATCGTAGGCAGTGCACTTTCCGTAGCGCTATTCCTTCGTATTGGCCTCTATGCGGAAATGGGGCTATACACGGTATATGTCATAATGGGCTTTTACGGCTGGGCCCAGTGGAGCGCCCATGCTTCGTCGGATCAAGTTGATTTAGTCAATCTCCATCCGAAAACACAGCGTCTAGCGTATTTAGGACTCCCCATGGCAGCGTTTTTGGGATGGTCGCTCAACCAACTTCCTGGCGTGAGTTACGCGTACTTCGATGCCCTAACTACTGTATTCGGTCTTTGGGCCACTTGGCAAGAAACCCGCCGTATCCGCACCGCCTTTCATTATTGGATTCCGTTGAATATTGCCTCCGTCGTGCTGTATGGCATGAAGGGACTCTGGGTCTACGCAGCCTTGATGGTCATATATTCTATCATGAGCGTGATCGGATTTATACGATGGCGCGAATAAATCAGTTATTTTAGTGGCCAATTCTACAAAGAACACATGCAAGCACAACACTATATCGACCTTGTAAAGTCCACCTTGGACGCTCTTGATCCTAAAGCCCTAGGGGCTTTAGTGGAAGCTTTCCACACCACCTATGAAAAGGGCGGAAACATCTATACCATGGGGAATGGCGGCTCCGGTGCCTCTGCTTCCCATGCGGCCGGAGATTTCCTAAAAGGCGCCAGCTACGGCCTAGACAAGCGTTTTAGAATGATTTGCTTGAACGATAATCTACCCTCGATGATGGCCATCGCCAATGATATCGGTTGGGAGAGCATTTTCGTAGAGCCGCTCAAGAACTTCCTATCTCCCGATGATTTGGTCATCGGAATTAGTGGTTCTGGAAACAGCGAAAATGTGGTCAATGCCCTAGAATACGCCAACGCGCAAGGCGCTACCACGGTAGCAATGAGCGGTTTCAAAGGCGGTAAAATCTCAGAAATCGCTACCATCAACGTGCATGCGCCAGTCATGGATATGGAAGTCACCGAAGATGTGCACATGGTCATCTTCAATATTGTGAAGAAACAAATGATGGCCCGATTAATGGGGGATAACCCATCGATGGGAGATACCTACGATCAACGTATTGGCTAATGAAGCGTTTCGCGCTTATTGGTGCAGCGGGTTATATCGCACCACGACACCTTCAAGCCATTCACGAAGTGGGCGGCATCCTTGTGGCAGCTTATGATCCAAGCGATAGCGTTGGGCATCTAGATGCATACTTCCCAGAAGCTGCGTTTTTCACCGAATTTGAGCGCTTCGATCGCCATTTGAACAAGTTGGCCGAGCGCGGTGAGGCCGTAGAATACATCAGCATTTGTTCTCCTAACTACCTGCACGACAGTCATATTAGATACGCCTTGCGCAATGGAGCGCATTGTATTTGCGAGAAACCCATCACCTTGCGTCCATGGAACGTAGAAGGGCTCACGGCCACTGCTCAATCCACCGGCAAGCAAATTTTCACCATCCTTCAACTGCGTTTGCACGAGCAAGTCATTGCGTTGAGGGAGAAGGTGCAAGAAAAATTGGCCACAGATCCTCATTATATTTTTGACGTAGACCTCACCTACATCACCTCGCGAGGCCACTGGTATTACGCCTCTTGGAAAGGGGATGAGGAAAAGAGTGGCGGCATTGCCACTAACATTGGCGTGCATTTCTTTGATATGCTCCAATGGATTTTCGGTGCTCCTGAGGGACAGAAAGTCTATGTACGCTCGCACGACAGAGCCTCGGGCACGATTCGCTTCAGCAATGCCAATATTAGATGGTTCTTAAGCATCAATGCCCAAACCTTGCCTCAAGGTGCCAAGGAGGCCGGTAAAAAAACCTTCCGATCACTGACTTTTGATCAATGGTCGTTTGATTTCTCAGAAGGATTTACAGACCTACACACCGCCTCGTATGACCATATTTTGAATGGCGGCGGCTTCAGTGAAGTTGATGCGCAAAATGCCATTGCAATGGTTCACGAAATGAGGGAATTACCACTGTCAGAATGGGACAAAGAAGCCCATGAATTGGCCGCCTTGCCACTGGCTCCACATCCCTTCAAAAAGAATCGCTAAGCCTTGTTTATCAGTACTTTAGCGAGTAACCAATAGTTATCCACATTGGTTTTATTTGCGCATGCTTTGTGGTAGATTTGAGTTTCACTCATTTTACGCTACACGGGCATGTTTTTAATCTTTGATACAGAGACGACAGGTTTTCCTAAGGATTGGAATGCACCCTTGACGGACTTTGATAATTGGCCACGGGTCGTTCAGATTGCTTGGCAAGTTCACGGACCGGAAGGGGAGTTGATCGATGTTCAAGATCATATCATTTACCCTGATGGTTATGATATCCCGTTTAATGCCACGAAAATCCACGGTATTTCCACGGATCGTGCCAAGGCGGAAGGGAAGCCTCTAGCCAAAGTTTTGGCCACCTTTCAGGCGGCCATGGAGACTTGCGAGTTCGTTATAGGTCACAATGTCCGCTTCGACTTGAATGTCACCGGATGTGAGTATTTGCGTACCACAGGAGAGAATCCATTTACCACAAAAAATTCTCTGGATTCTTGTACGGAAATCACTGCAGAGCTCTGTCAAATCCCTGGCGGACGTGGCGGTCGCTACAAGCTTCCAAAACTCGAGGAGCTGCACCAGCACCTTTTTGGAGAAGGCTTTGATGAGGCGCACAATGCCGCCTTTGACGTGGAGGCCACAGCGCGAGTTTTTCTCGAGCTTATCCGTATTGGCAACTTTACTCCGGCTGCTCTCGGTCGTGATGAGGCCTTTGTGGCGCGCTTCAAAGAGAAAAACCCGACGACCATCCAAGCCATTGGTCTTGCCGTTGAAGATGCAAAAGCAAAACGCGCAGAGGGATTGACTGGAAGTACAGGGGAAACCGTATCACCGGAGGAAGATCTCGATGCAGATGATGTGCATTTCGCTCATTTGCACAACCACAGCCAGTTCTCCATTCTGCAGGCCACCAGCGTAGTCGCGGATTTGGTTCAGGCGGCCGTAGACGATGGCCACGATGGTGTGGCGCTGACGGACCTTGGTAATATGATGGGCGCTTTCCATTTCAACCGTGCCGTGATGGCGGTGCCTGGGAACCGTGAGGCATATGAGCACAATGAACAGGTTAAAAAAGGAGCGCTTAATGAGCCCTTGAAGCCCTATCCATTCGTGGGGATTATCGGTTGTGAATTTTACGTATGTGAGGACAGGTTAGACCGCACCAAAAAAGACGACGGATACCAGATCGTCTTGCTCGCGAAGAATAAAAATGGGTATCACAATCTCGCTAAGCTCAGTAGTGAAGGGCAGTTGAATGGATATTATTACGTCCCGCGTATTGATAAACAGGTCCTGCTTGAGCACAAAGAAGACCTCATAGTACTTAGCGGTGGCCTACGCGGGGAAATACCTTCTCTATACCTGAACGTAGGGGAGCAACAGGCCCGCGAAGCTTTGCTGTGGTGGCACGAACACTTCGGAGAAGATTTTTATCTCGAGCTCAATAGACACGGTTTGGACGAGGAAAACCACGCCAATACTCAGTTGCTCGCCTATGCCAAAGAATATGGAATCAAATACATCGCCGCGAACAACACGTTCTATCTGACGCAAGAAAATGCAGAAGCCCACGATATCCTGCTTTGTGTAAAGGAGGGGGCACAAAAGAGCACGCCTATTGGTCGTGGTCGTGGTTTCCGTTACGGTTTTCCAAACCAGGAATTCTACTTCAAGGATAAGCAAGAGATGGCCAACCTCTTTGCAGACTTGCCGGAAGCCTTGAATACCACAAAGGAGATTCTAGATAAGGTCGAGCTCTATCCCTTAGAGCGTAATGTACTTCTACCTGCTTTTGATATTCCGGAGGAATTTCAGGATCCACAGGATAAAGTGGATGGCGGTCAGCGCGGGGAGAATGCCTATCTGCGCCATTTGACTTACGCGGGAGCGGAGAAGCGCTATGGTGAACTTACTGATGATATCAAGGAGCGCTTAAACTTTGAATTAGAAACCATTGCTCGTACCGGATATCCTGGGTACTTCTTGATTGTTCAGGACTTCTGCCAGGCGGCCCGACAGATGGGCGTGAGCGTAGGGCCTGGTCGTGGTTCGGCAGCAGGATCTGCGGTCGCGTATGCCACGGGAATTACGAATGTGGATCCTATCAAGTACGACCTGCTTTTCGAGCGTTTTTTGAACCCTGAGCGAGTTTCCCTTCCGGATATTGATATTGACTTTGATGATGAAGGCCGAGATAAGGTCATTCAGTACGTTATTGATAAATATGGCGCCTCCCAAGTAGCACAGATCATCACCTATGGTTCAATGGCGGCCAAAAGCTCTATCCGCGATGCGGGTAGGGTGTTGGAACTGCCATTGCCGGATACGGACCGCATCGCGAAGCTCATTCCCGACATGACCAAACTGAGGAAATTATGGGAGCTCAGTGATAAAGAATTGAGTAAAAAGTTCTCTTCAGACGAGGCGCAACAAGTCGCTCAGCTCAAGCAAATAGCGGATGGCGATTCACTCGAAGCGACAACCATTAATCAAGCAAGAGTTCTCGAAGGATCATTGAGAAATACAGGGATTCATGCCTGTGGGGTAATCATTACTCCAAGTGATATTCGCGAACTCGTGCCGGTGGCCCGCGCTAAGGATAGTGAAATGTGGTGTACGCAGTTTGATAACTCCGTGGTGGAAGATGCCGGGCTGCTGAAGATGGATTTCTTGGGCCTTCGTACGTTGACCATTATCAAGGAAGCGTGTAGGTTGATCAAGCAACGCCATGGGGTAGAATTGGACCCAGATAGTTTCCCTCTTGACGATACCAAAACCTATGAGCTGTTCCAACGTGGAGAAACCGTTGGGATCTTCCAGTACGAAAGTGCCGGAATGCAGAAATACCTCAAAGAACTCAAGCCTACAGAGTTTGCAGATTTGATTGCCATGAACGCCCTGTACCGACCGGGTCCGCTAGAATACATACCAGAATTCATCGATCGTAAACACGGCCGCAAGGAGATTACCTATGATTTGGATGCCATGGAGGGGAAGCTCAAGGAGACCTATGGAATTACGGTGTATCAGGAGCAAGTAATGCTCTTGTCGCAAGAATTGGCGGGCTTTACCAAGGGCCAGGCGGATATGTTGCGTAAGGGGATGGGTAAGAAACAGAAGTACATCATAGATAAGCTCAAGCCAATGTTCCTCGATGGTGGGGAAGAGCGCGGACATCAGCGCGATGTGCTCGAGAAGGTTTGGAAGGATTGGGAACGTTTTGCATCGTACGCCTTCAACAAATCACACTCCACATGTTACGCTTGGGTAGCTTATCAAACGGCCTATCTAAAAGCACATTATCCCGCGGAATTCATGGCTTCAGTACTCTCGAATAACATGTCAGATCTCAAAGCGGTGACCTTCTTCATGGAAGAATGTCGTCGTATTGGTGTATCTGTATTGGGTCCTTCGGTGAATGAAAGTCTCTTGCGATTTAGCGTGAATAATGACGGTGCCGTTCGTTTCGGAATGGGCGGTATGAAGGGTGTGGGAGAAAATGCTGTTCGTGAAATTATCGCCAAGCGTGAGGAGGGAGGGCTCTACAAAGACCTCTTTGACCTGCTCGAACGCATTGACCTGCGCCAGGCAAACCGGAAAACCATTGAATGCTTAATTCTGGGCGGTGCCATGGATGATTTTGCCAATACACACCGTGCCATGTATTTCTCTGAAGAGGATGGTGGCAGGACTTTCGTTGAAAAGGCGATCAAATACGTTCAGAACAAGAAGAACGATGCTGAAAGTGCCCAAGCCTCGCTTTTCGGCGAGGGTTCTGAGGAGGAATTGCCTCCGCCAAAAATGCCGGACATCACGCCTTGGCCTTCCATCATTGCCCTGAAAAAAGAGAAGGAAATCAACGGGATGTACCTCAGTTCACACCCGCTGGACGATTACCGCGCGGAGATTAAGTACTTCTGCACGGCAGAGCTCAATAGGCTCAATAATGTGGAAAGCGTTATTGGTCGGGAGGTGATGGTCGCAGGTATTGTTACGGATGCGCAGCACCGCATTTCAAAGATGGGCAAAGGCTGGGGAATTTTCAGAATGGAGGATTTCACTGGTGATTACGAATTCCGACTCTTTGGAGAGGATTACCTTAAATTCAAGCATTACTTCGAAAACGAGCAGTTACTTTATGTAAAGGCCCGCGGACGTAAATACAATCAGCGTCAAGGAGAGGGTTTTGTGGAGCGAATGTCCGTAGATGTGGCGGATGTGAGTTTGTTGGCGGATGTCCTAGAAAAGGGCAGCAAGAGCCTCGAAGTGCAATTAGCCTTGGATAAGTTAGATACTAAACTCGTCGATGAATTGCACGATATCCTCAAGATGTACCCGGGTAAGAAACGCGTGAAACTGCATGTGATCGATACAGAAGAGGAGCTTGATGTGAAACTGCCGGTGAAGGATTTCAAAGTGGCTATCGATAAGGGCTTGCTCAAGGATTTGGAGATGCATCCGTATTTGATGCCTAAGATTAATTCTTAAATGAAGCGCTGGGGAATCATATTGTGTTTGCTTGGACTTCATGCGAGTGCCCAGGTAAACTGCATTACTACACCAGACCAGCTAGGTCCATACTTTAAACACGGCGCTCCGCTCATTACCAACGATACACTCGCGCCAGGAGTCCAGGATTCTTCGAGGGCATTGAAATTAAACTTTTATGTTTCCTACGATTGCGATACGGTGGATTTGGATACGTTGTCAAGTCCTTATGCACTAGAGCTTTGGCATGCCAATGCTCAAGGGGAGTATAGCAATGTAGATGGAAACCCTAATGATTTTGCTTACCGAGGGCGTTTGGTGCTCTCCGGGAAAACAAGCACACTGTATACGGAATTGCCGGGTATTTACCCGTGGCGCCCATCGCACATTCACGTCAAAGGTTTTTTAACGAATGCGTGGTTTACCGATACCATCGTTACCCAATTGTATTTCAAGGGAGATTCTTTGATTGCCTCTGATCCGGC
>CALDGA010000238.1 GCA_937942085.1 uncultured Flavobacteriales bacterium | reverse complement strand
CTGGGTGTCGTCATAACGAAGTTCTCTGTCTATAGCCGTTGCGCTGTCCGATACGAACCGTACCGTCGGGACGCCACTTATGGGCAACCACTGGGAACCCGTCCAATACACCAATAACGAACCGTTCAAACGAAGTTCGTTCTCAATCGGGGTGAAACTGCTACCCTGTGGAAGACATATCGCCTGATAAAATGTGTTCGCCGTTGCAGAACCCGACGCATAAAACGGACTATAAAAGAACAACCGATAATAACCGCCTTTGATGACATAAAACGGCTTGTCGCGGTTGTTGATTTCTTGGTGAAACACCGAAGACGCACCCGTACCAAATAAATCGTTGCCGTTTTCTTCATTACTTCGGGGCAATATCGGGTGGGCAAAGACACGATTGGATGTTAAAGACGCCGAAGACGAATAACCATCCTTTGTCATACGCAACTGATATGTCCGCCCAAAACCGCTGTCGTGTACCAAGACGGGATAAGTGTTCGGGGGCGCAGTGAACATCGTGTCGTTCAATAAATACGGCGCAAAGGGCACAATCGTATCAATAGTGCTGTTATCGTGTAGTTTCCCCCAGAGGCGTAAGGTACGGTCTCTTCGGAAATACAACAACTCACCCTCTTGGGGGTTCATATTTTCCAACGAAAAGTTCGTGGATTTACTGAACCGCACAATCGCCTGTGAAAACGGCTTCCAGTTCCCACCGCCCCGATGGATACTTAACCGCAATACGGGAAAAGCGTCGTGGGTGGTGGTTATGTCCTCAAAACGAAGTTCGTTCTCTACAGTTTCTTGGGGGTCTCCCTTTTCAATAACCGCCGTTGGGTGTTCGTGGTCTAACGGCGCAGAAATGCCCAAAGCCACACCTAACCGCCAACGCCCTGTGGGTTTGATACTGAACCGCACAGGGTTCAATACTAACCGCTCCAAGTCCGACGGCGGTTCGGTCTGTATCGGCTTCGGGATGTCAGGCGGTCTGCCTCCTGTATCCAACGGGGGCTTAGGAACCCGTTTACGACTGATACCGCTCACCGCTGAACACCTCCTTCACTACGCTCTAAAGCAACATACTCATACCACACTTCAGGGATTTCATAGTCGCCATAGGTTGTGTTGTCATTTAAGAAAACCGCGTTTTGTTGGGTGTTATCAAAGAAATCCATCAACCCACCCGATGTGGGTTCATCGGAAGGGGCAAAATCCGAACCAAAGTTCGTTTCAAAACCCACCCTAAGGGTGAACCGAAAATGACTGCCCCTTATGCGGTTTGGAAATATAAAGCGGTTCTCACCTGCTTTTAAAGGTCTCAACACCCAATAGGTTCGTGTAGGAGCGTTATGTGAAAAAACATCTACCCTTAACAACGCCCTTAAGCGACCCGTGTTCGGTAATGGGGTATCCTCTATTAGTCGCAAAGATAAACCCCAACGCTTTAGATAAACTTCTTGTTGGAAAGAACGCTCATATATCCATCGGGTCTCTTTCGGTAAAACACTTCCGTTCGTTGAAACAAAACGGCTGGGAAGCCATTCGTGTATGTAAAACTTATTGGGTTGTGAGGGCTTATCGCCATAAATCATAAAACCGCTCTGAATGCGAACAAAAGTAGGGCGTAAGTCCCATAAAGGAAACGCCGTTATGCTGTCCGCCGTTGCTAAAAATAACGGCTGTTGTTGAAGATGTGTCGGCAGTTTTGAATAATCAGCCATACATAACAAAATGCCCTCCGTTCCATCTACCGACCATAAGATGGTTTCCAACTGTTTGGTGTTTGTTCCAAATGGCTGACGGGTCTTAAGGTCAATAAAACCCATCTCTGAGAAATATATATTGGGTGTGATAAACCATCGGTTGTGGGTTTTAACAGGGGTTGGTAGTTCGGTTCGCTTAACGCCCCATACCCCAGTGGCTACTTCGCCCACAATATACACCCCGTAGGGCGTAAAAGCAAATAACTGACCACCAACCTCTTTACAAGTAATGATGTCATTTAAGTTAACATAACCACCCACACCTTCTGTCGCTTCAAATGCTGTACCCCAAGTCATTAAAGTACCCGTATCTGTAATATAAATGCGGTTTTCTGTCCAATAAGCCAAACGGTCATTAAAAGATAAAACCCCACGAAACTTGGGATTGTTGTTAAAAACCAACGAGGGGTTCCGACGGAACACAAAGTCTACACCCAACGCTAATAAATCGTTGTTGTTGGGAATAGTCAACCTAAACTTTTTCTGTAAATATGCGTGGTCTTCAACAGACGCCCCGTCTATTTTATCTAAAGCAAATACCGCACCAGCCTTTATGATATAAGGATATATCCAATAAAGCGAAGGATTGGCAAAAAAGTTGTTGTCGCTTCGGTTATTAAACACAACATCAAACTGTTGATTTATAGTGCGGTCGTGTTCAAATGTATAAAAGTTGCTTAAACCCGACACAACATAAGGTCGGCTTTTGTCCTGTATTAAACAAACTAACCGAACTTCATCTAAATATATCGTCGCCGTCGGGGGGGTGATAACATTAACAGCAACTATTTTCATCGGACTGGGGGGAGCCACATTCAAATCTACTACCCAAGCGTTGTCTGTGTCCCGATATGCAAAACCCACCCGACCATCATTTTTTACAAAAACATAACCTTTAAAAACATCCGTTTCTTCAAAAACCGTTTTATCAACATTTACTTTTGCTATATGTAAAACCCTGTCGGGTATGTTATGACGCACCAACTCGTTTTCTAAAACCAAATAGCCAAAAGATGTGGTTGCATTTGTCCACCATCCTCCACAAAAAGAAAAATATTCGCCCTCTTCATCAGCAATATAAACGGCGTCCGAAACCTGAATGTTATATATGGGATTTGGAAATGTTATCTCCAAACGCTCAACGGGGGTGGGTATGGTTTGTGTACCCATTAAACCCATCCGATATGAGGATTTTTCGTTTACTGAACCAAAAAACGAAAACTCACTTTGTATTGGAAAACGCTCTATTTTACCCACCTAAACCACCTCCTTCGCGTCGGATAATGTCTAAACCGCCCACACCAGCAACATCCCACAACGGAGGGCGTATCGCCTTCCGCAATAGGGTCTCTTCCGATGTGAGTAGGTTAATCCAACTCATCGCTTCTTCACCCATAAACGCCGTTAAAATGCGTTTGACGGCGATAACCACAATCAAACGCCGATACCGAAGTTGTTCAGGAACCACTAAAGTGTCGGGGTCGTAGTTGGGTGGTATCACAAAACGATTGAGCGTATAAACCCTG
>CALDGA010000237.1 GCA_937942085.1 uncultured Flavobacteriales bacterium | reverse complement strand
GTAAATTATACCAGAGAAAGGTATATAATTTAACGCGGTCACAGTCGTATCGGCTGTAATGGATCGGTGTGATATTATTAAAGGAACCTGTATCGTTCCACCGACTCTTAAGTTCCCTCTCACATCCAACTGCGCCTCAGGGGCTTTCCCGATCCCGACGGCCGTATCGCTGATGACCATGGATCGCCCGGTTCGGCCCAAGTTGTACAGTTTCTTGACCTCCGAGGGTTCGAGGGCGACGGAGTAGAGTTTGGGGTTTGATATAAGCCCGTTATACGCGTCAGTCGACGCACCAGTAAATCCACCACCGACTGATAAGTATTGGGTACCGGTTCCGATATTTTGTGTTCGATTAGAACCATCGTAGGTTTTATTTGTAATCAAGACACCATCTAAATATAAATCATATGTGTCAACGGTACACACCCCAGTCGCTACCTTCACGGCCGCAATGTGGTGCCATGTATTCGGTGTGATAACCCCATCTAGACTCTTCACAGCATCACCACCAATGCTAGCTTGGAAACCGTACGATGTGTTGATAGCTAGGGCTCCTATAGTTGACGTCCCCCAAGCACTCCCAAAAGTTAATAACTGGCCGAAGTTGGCGATGGACGGTACAACATTTACCCATCCAACTATGCTATAAATTGCATCTCCAGTCGGTGTTCCGGAAGCATTCCCATTATATATATAAGTGGCACTAGCCCCATCAAATTTAAAAGCCTTATCAGCTGCAGAGTAGGAGGCAGTTCCCTTAAACGTCCCATGATTCCCCTTCCCCGAGATATCTGTGGGTGAGGAGTTCACGGTGGTATCGTAATCCACCACCAACTTCTCGGGTCTAGGGGTTTCCGTGTCCACGTCGTACCGCGAAACGCGGGGTACATCGAGGGACCTTCCTAGAGTCAGCGAACCCTTATCGAGGGTCGTGGGACCGGGGGTGCCGAAAAGTTGCCATCGATCTATATTGAAACGAGTTGCACCAGCTCCTATGGTATTTTGTAATTCAGACGCAACTAGACGATACGTTGAATATAACGTATTTGAGTTAATTTGTATAGGTTTGGATTCTCCAAGTGTCCAGTTTAATCCGGTCCAAGAAGCTACCTGACTCCATGTAGTACCTCCATCATTAGACCCAAAAATAGAGCCGGTATGAGGTCCTCTATCGTAATAATTGGACAAACTGGTCCGCGAGGTTATATTGATACTTTTTAAGTTAATTTTATGTGGTAATTCAATTTGTAAAAAGTCACCACCTACACCGTTTGTGAAATGTGTACCAGTGTATGAGGCTGGTACGGAACTGGCATTGTAAGCACCGTTGACACCTCTAAAAAATGTATTATTAGCCGTAAATGCTGTAGCTGGATGATCCGTCGTCGTCCCCGATACCGTCCCGTCTCCCAAGTCAGGGTTTGTAACATCACTAGAACTTGAAACCTTATATATACCCTGACCCTCGATGACAGTTTCAAAACCAGTTAGATCCCTAGGAGGATACTCTTGAATCCGCTCATCTCCCGCCAACTCGAGTTGTCCCGAGGGTTCGGTGACCCCCACGCCCAAGTGTCCCTTGTATATTGTTAACTGAGACTTGGACCCCAAGAAATAATCTTTTTGGTAATTGTAGAGTTCCTTCACTTGGTCGGCGTTCAGGGCCTTGGAGTAGAGACGGAAGTTCGCGATGGAACCATTGAAATCGTTGGACCCACCACCCCCCGAGATATCACCGATAGTGAAATTACCGTTCGCGAGTGTTAGTGCTCCCGTAGATCCGCCTTCGTGTGAAGTTCTAGAAATTTCGTTTCCGTTGATATAAAGTTTACGATTCGATAAATCGGAACCACCCGAATACGTGAAAGTTAAATGATACCATTGATTACCGGTTAGGGAATTATTTAAACTATAAATATTATCGTTATTGAAAAAATAATAACTTATACTCTCCGAACGTATGGCCATACCGATTAAATCGTCTGGCGACCTTGTACCCATTTCAAATATCGTATATAACTGCCCGTTCTCGGGCTTGACCCAAAATACCATGGAATGGACGTATTCACCCGAAATACCCGAGACGGTTCCCGTAATAGTATCCGCATTACCATCAAATTTAAACGCCTTAATACCGTTTACAGTTTCAAGTTGTGTATTACCGTTGAGGGTTCCTATATAATTATTAGGTGATTCATCGGTGATAGTACCACTCGTATAATTTTTCGCATCATAGTAGACCTCCAACTGGGTCCCCGTGGTCGCCGGCACGTTGTACACAGTCTTTAGGGTGGTGTCTAGGGAGCCACTGCCTTCTTCGTGGCCGTAGTATTCGAGTTCTCTGAATTCGAGTAAAGTACCACCATTTTGTACAGCTGATGTATGTATTTTAGTTACAACAAGTCTTATGTACCGATAAGCCGATTTTGTTGCGTAATCTGCAATATGAACTGTATGTGTCTGACCCGCCGCGGTCGTCGATAACCCAGAAAAGGTTCCAATTACATCCCAAGTTGAATTATTATTAGTACCCAAGAACGTTCCTTCTACAGGGGTTCGTCCATAATATGTGTGTGATGTGATTTTTGCATAACTCAAACGAATTTTAGTCGCTAAATCTAATGTAATAGCAACACCTTGATGTGTACTCCCATCGGTCGCTGTAGTTGTTTGTGCGGAACCCGTTGAATCTCCACCGGAATAAACCGCCTCTGACTGATAACCCGTTGTTAGAGAGTCGAATAAACGGTATGCGTATGCGTCGGCATTTCCATGCGAGGCTGTGTTTGTTTGATCCACCACGTACCCACTCGTCGCGGACTCGTCGTTTTGGGTCAAAGCCACCTCCGGATACTTCCGCAGGGGTCGATCGTGGGGTCCCGTGTACTCGGCGACGACATTCGAATCCGATCGAATCGTTGTGACGTTTAGGTTCCCCGTGACCGTAAGATTATTGGATGCGAGAATGTTATTGGTCACGACAAGATCATCGGATACGTTAAGGTTCGACGAGACGATTGCATTACTCGTGACCGTTAGTTCCTTAGAAACAGTGGCGTTTCCAGTCACTACGAGATCCCGTCCGATCTGGGCATTCGCGGTCGTCACGAAGCCTGTCGTCACGTTCGCAAACTCTAATGTAAGTGACGTGGCGTTTCCCGTGTTGGAAACACTCTGGAGACCGTGTGCGGTCTCTACATTTATTCCACCAATATTCATCGCTTGCGCGTAGACGTTTCCTGAAACCACCCGAAGATGTGCGTCCCTGATGTTCAAGTACGTATTCAGATTATTGATAGACATCTAATATAACGTAAGAAATGATTTACGTGTTATTATGTGTGGGGGGGGGGCAAGTCCTACGGACTTGGCTGGACGGGCCAAACAACGTTCGCTGGATCTTCCGTATTCGCGGGAAGGTCCCGGAGGGTTTGACGGTACTCGAGCCATTCCCTTTGTTTTTCGAGAGATTCATGCGGCCAATCGGGAAGGGCGTACTTATCCGTTTTAGCGAGTAACTCGTTACGGTCTGATCTTAGCAACACCATAAGCATATCGTTATCCATCTTTTGTTATATATAGAGATTAATATCGTTTCGGTCGCACGAATAATCTAAATGCAGACCAACTCGTTTCCCCAATTTGAGCTTGTGAACCTCCTCCTCCATGTACGGAACTGTATGTATAGTTTATAATATTACCAGCAGTATGTATTAACCACCCCATGGTGTTTATATCGGTATCATCATACGCCATATCGTAACCACCCGGGGAAGAAAATGATAATCTCCAGCCACTGTTATCTTTATATGGCAGAAAGTTGTTCCCGGATGTTGTTCTTGAAACAAAAGTATACCCATCAGCACTGGATGCTAACCCACTCGTGCTTATATACGCGGGATACACACCGTTCGTGGGCCAACCGGTATTGAGTGCTTGTGTGAGATTTACACCTCTATAAATACCTCCATTTCGAGCACCACCAGCGCCAGCTCTACCAGCTCGCGTTCCTCCGAGTAATACCAACATCACGTCCAGATCATAGCCACTGTCATTCGAAAATATATTCATGGGAACGGCGAAATCGTTACTCCATGTAAGATTTGATGGATCACCGTAATCGGCCGTAAACAAATTAACGGGTGTAGTTACGACATCCTTACCGTTGGGAAGTTGTGCCGCACACATCCACCCACCACCACACCAATCGGGTTCGCATAACATGTTATACACCTTCGAACCACCCTGTGTACCCGTGATGGGATAAATACCTCTCGTGAAATGTCCGTTCGCCTCATGATCCCACATAGTTTGTTTTGGGAGTGGGCGTATATTCGTTATGTATCGAATATCTCCTCGTATATCAACAGGTGCTTCAATTTGCAGGGGTGTTTCAACAACACTACTTAATCGACCCATATCGTAGAGGGTCTTGGCCTCTTCAGATGTGAGTGCGACGTCGTAGAGTTTGAAATCTGAAACTGATCCATCAAACACGACCGTTTCGGTTTTACGGGAGCACACGAATAACGTGGTATTCGCTGGAATATTCGGTGCACCTAATGTTCCGGTGATTGTATATGCAGTTAATTCCTTACCATTTAACCAAAGTCTACGAGATGTTGCTACACTTCCCCCATCGTATGTTGCGACTACGTGATACCACTGTCCACTGTGGATAAACTCGCTATAATTTTTATCATTATTATAATGATATTGATTTATATTGTTAAGACTATTAATAAATATACCGTGCGAAGTGTTTGTACTATCATTACCAAGTACACATATCGTTCGATTTATAGTACCATTTGTTTTAAACCAAAAAGAAAAACTATGAGCATATGCTCCAGCCGGATTGTTTAATGGAAACGATTCGATAGCATCACCATCGGTAGTAACTTTTAGAGACTTTTCATTAGTATCATATAAAGCGGATGAACCCTTTAGTATACCATCATTCCCCCTCCCAGAGGTGTCCCTCACAGCCCCCTCGAACGTGGGATTGGTTGAGGTGTTGTATTCCACCACGAGTCGGTCCCGCCTCGGTGTATCGTCCGCGTCTAAGGGTGGTCCAATTCGGGGAACATTTAACGATTTCGTGAGCGTCAGTTGACCATCGTGGAGGACGGATTGACCTTGCTCGCGGGTGCCGAAGAATTTGAGTCCAGATATAGCCGTATAATTGGCATACCCAACAGTTTTTTGAACAACGATTGCGAAATATCTATATGATGTGGTCGATGCATCAGTTATAAAATTGGTACCCGTCCAAAGGGATGGGGCGGCACCCGTCTCAGATAATACTTCAGTCCAATTTATATCATTATTA
>CALDGA010000236.1 GCA_937942085.1 uncultured Flavobacteriales bacterium | reverse complement strand
CGCTTCGCCCTTTAAACTCTCAAACAGCCTCTGCTTTGTTGAATTTTCCTTCCATTTTTTCGTCGGTTTCTCGGAGGGCGCGTCTCCTGACGCGCCGATTTTTTCGCACCAACCTCTTCGGCTGTTCAGGAGAGCAGCCCCCCCGCCTGTACTTAAGGTCTCACCCTCACTGTTGTCACTGCCTGAACTTGCCTTCCTTCGTCATCAACTGCTTGAACTCTAACAAGGTAAACTCCAACGCTCACTTTCGTCCCATCATTGTTGATGCCTCTCCAAACAAGACGGTGAACCGTTGAACCAGTGCTTCGTGGAACTTCCAAAACAGCAACACGACGACCTGTTAAGGTCAAAACTTCCGCTTGAACTTGTGCAGGTTTCGTCAAGGAAAACTCTATCACTACACCTTGCCCTCTCATCGGCGTCGTCTTTAACCCAACAATCCTCAACGGTCTCTCGTTGCCAAACTCAGCAACGACCTTAAATCGCCGTTCTGTTTCGCCTTCAGCAGGCACGAACCTATAAGCCGTTTGAGTTCTCATATATCGTCTCGTTCCAGTCGCAAGGTCAACCAAAGTCAAACTCACATCTTTTGGCGCATACCCAACCCCATCCCAAGTCAAGGTCACTTCCTTCTCCGTTTCTCCGTTTCTCCGCCTCTCCGTTTCACCGTCTCCCTGTCTCTCCGTTTCTCCGATGCTCCCTCTCCCCGATGCCCACCTTACCACAACATCCCACTCCTGTCTTCTTGCCATGCCATTTCTGACATCAACCGCTAACGGTGCACCATTGTTAAGCACGATGACTTGCACATTGCTGTTTCCATCAGGCGGTTCAGGAGGCAACCCGATTGCAAGTCCCCTTGAACCTTGCGAAACACCCAAGATTGCCTCTCCACTCTCATCACCAACTTTTGCTGCTAACTTCATCGCCCATCCATTGCCTTTTGCCACTCGTCCCTCGCCCCTCGTCCCGCGTCCCCTCACTGATGGTGGTGGCAGTATCAGTTCGCAATCCTGATGCGCATAAACCCAATATCCTTTCCACGGCTCTAACTGACCTTGAACATTAGGCAGAATATTTTGGTCGTAAATGAGCACATACCGACCCTTGAATGGGTTGTTTGCATCCTGCTTCCAACCCCAAGCATAATCCTCAATCCATCCTGCTTTGACAGCCTCGGAAAGCGGTTTCACTTCGTCATTACTCCCACGAACATAGATTTCATCCACTGACCAATTTAACGGTTTCAGGAAAGGATTTGCAATTTGGTTCCACCCCGCCTTAAGGCCTATCGCGATGCCTTCTTCCGGCAATAAGCCACCTTGTTGAGGAATAGTTACAGGGCTATCAAATTTGACCCAATAACTTTTGCCTGGCATGATGGAAGCAACTTCAGGATCCTGTTCACGCTCATCAGAGCGGTAAAAGGTGTAACTTCTCTCTTTAGCATTCCATCGAGCCAACCGCATAGCATTAGCAGCCAGTCCAAACACATCTGTCGGTGCTGGCTTGGATGGTCTAAATGGAATGCCTATCATGTTTAGTCCTGCAGGGAAAGTAAAAGATGGAGGCGGAGGTGTTTCTTCCATCACAGCGTAAGTTCCAGCCCGTGCAGGTGAAAGGATGGCTATACCTTCTGCAGAGTTAACCACCGCATCCGTCGGTTGCCACTGTCGGGTTTCTTCAGAGAATCTGTAGAGTCTCAAAGCCTTACCCTCAGGCATTTCTGGGATCGGTTCAAAAGTGAGATATAACTTGGAACCATTGCCTAAATCACCAGTTAAGACATCAAGGGTGTAAGCAACACTGCGAGGGATTAAATTCCCCTGGTTAGAAACGAAGGGAGTCGTTGTGACAAATCCAAACACTGTCCCATCCTTTGCTTCAGGCGCTTCAAGATAGCCTAAACCATCTGCTAAACGCATAGTCAGCGTATCCCCTATGATAGGGTAAGAAGGTTTTAAATAAAGCCCGAAACTGCCCCATGCTGCCGCTGTGGATCTCTTACCATCCTTTGCTTCATAGCCTAAACGAAAATATCCCTCCGTCTTTAAAAGGTTAAGGATAGGTTCAAGGAAACGATTTCTCCCTGGTAAAATGGGAATGCTTCCTGTCCACGCATAGTAGTCAACCGAGGATTTATCAAAATCAAACTTTAAAGGCACTTCCCTTTGATTTAACACAACGCCATCTTGCACGATTATTTGCACAAATACATTCTTCATTCCATGACCTATTTTCTTTGGAACCTCAACAACTAAGTCAAGTCTTTGTTTCATCAGAGCCTTAAATTCTACTTTTATGCGCCATATGTTTTGATAAGTATAATCGGTAGGATAGAACTCAATGGTGAGTTCATTTTTAGAGGGCACAATTTGCTGTAATTTGTCATATGCAAATATCTCCACTATTTCCCCTGGATGGTAACCTTCTATAGTTATCTTGCCGTGTTTCGTCCGCCCTTGATAGACGAATTTGTTGCCTGTGTAGATTCCAACACGAGCATCGCTCTCCTTTTTCCATAGAAACAATACCGACTTCAAAATTGTTAGTTCTACCCTCTGTCCACCTTGGTAGTTTCCCAACCTTTTGACTTCCATCTCCTCCCCTATCGCATCTTTCTTTGTAAGAACCGTTATAAGCCGTCCCTTGGTCTGTATATAACTTATCACCCTCGTCGGACCTGGAACAACATCCACCTTACGGTCAGAGGGGGTGCGAATGACCCATCGTCCCTTAGAATGCTTTTCAAAGTTTCTCTTGAACCTTGTCCAACAGTCTTCAACAAGTTTCCTTTTAACAATTCTAATAATTTCTCCATCTTCCTCAAAGACCCATTTTTCCAAATCTTTTGCAGTATGCCGTCCAGGGCGGCTATTGCACAATTCGCTGGCTTTCGCCCATGCTTCGGCACCCTCCACTTCCCAAGGTGATGACATCAGACACGCCACAGCACTTTGAAGGTCGAGAGGACGTCCCTGATATTCTTCGTCAATCTCTGGTTCTACACACTTTGGATCTGGCCCAATGGATTTATACTCATCAGGCAACAGCAACAAACTGTGACCAAATTCATGTGCTAAAACGAACCCCAAAAGTTCTGGTTGTATCGTTCGCCAATCCCCAACTTGACCTTGCCATTGACGCCCAATGTGAACACCTGCAACACCTTGGTAAGGGTAAATAGCGGAAACATGTGGGTGCACCTCGTTGTCCGCAAAAACTTGAATGGCATTCCTTGGAATTCCCGTGTATGCGTGCTGGGAAGATGGATAGCGATAGTTGGTCATCACCGTGACTGACCCAATACAAGCATGTCCATCCGTCACATCGTAAAGCAAATTGGAAGCGTGGCGTAAGGCTTGAATCCAAAAGTCCACCGTCTCTTTATCCGCATCCCACTCAAAGGCTAACTCCAAGTGGAACTTGATGAGCGTGTTGGTTTTCTTGATGGTTAGAACAATGGTGTCTTGCCGACCCTTAATGTCGTTATCTATTGTCCCGTCATCCTTCACTTCATCGCTGGTGAGAAAAACCTCGTAAAACAAACGGTCATTAGCACTAACGCTCGTTTTCTCTATTGCTACCCCATTTTCATTCAACACAAAAGTTGCCACCTTTTGCTCTGCCCGAAGGACATAACCCAGCATCAAGTCCCTGATAACTACCTCACCGTTCGCACCCGTCGTTTTCGTCGTGATAGGCTTGTGTTCATTGTTGAAAACACGAACGACAGCACTCTTAACAGGTTTACCGTTCTCATCCACCACCCTCACAGTTGCCGTGAATTTCTCGTCTGGTGCTGGTGCAGTCGCTCCCACTTTCAGCGCCGTCTTGATTCGGTCGTTTGTCTCATCGCTTTGTCCAGCAGTGCTATCAGCGTCCACGATTACCCAAACATAATAGTCACCAGGTTTAGTGTCGGCAGGGATGGTCACTTCTCGGTTGTATTCCACTGATTGGTTAGGCTCTATAGCAGGTGTGTCCAATTGGGCTAAAAGGGGATCGGTAGCCGAAGGTCGTTCAGCAGATTTGCTCAACCGAATCCGTGTCTTTGATGGGTTTGCTTTTACCTTGCCCTGATTGAAAACCTTGACGCTAATGGTCACTTTACCGCCTGGTGTTACTTTTGTTGGGTTAACCCGCAAGTCCTTTGGCACTAAATCCGGGGCATTACCAGTAACGGTAAAGGTTGCCCATTCACTCCAATTGCTCTCAGCATTCCGCCTGTCCCTCGCTTTGGCTCGCCAATTCCATTGACCATCATTCAAAGGTTGTTGTTGGTCAAAATAAGTTACTTCTGTTCCACTGGCGTAGAAGCCTGTCTGGAAAATCTTCACGATACTTCCTTGCCTGACTTCTATGAAAAACATCACCTCATCATTGTCGGGATCGTTGCTTTTAAGTTTAAAAGTTGGCACGGAGAAAACGGTCTGGTTAATAGGTGAAAGCAAAACAGGGGTTGAAGGAGCATTGTTGGCAACATCAACATTAAAAGTCCGTGACTGGCTCCATTCACTTTGTGCCCCTTTGCTATCAATTGCCTTTACCCGCCAAACCCATTGCCCTGCAGTGAGGGGACGATCGTATGGGACAGTGTAAGTGGCTTCCTGACCACTAATAAAAAAGTCGGTTTCATAGGTATGTGCACTGATACTGCTGCTTAATTCAATGCGATACTTCACATCATCTCCTTCCGGGTCATAAGCCCGTAATTTGAAAATTGGTGTTGGGGAGACGGTAGCACCATCAGGGGGAGAAATTAAGGTCGGGATAGACGGTGGGTAATTCGTAACTTGTCCAGAAATTCTAATCCTTCGTTTCTCGCTTATCTCTGACCATTCCCTCCCATCAAAGACCAACGCCCACCAGAGATAATCACCGTTAGGGATCAGTTTATTACTTGGAACAAACAAAATAGCCACTTCTCCTGATTGATAACTCTCCTTGTCCCATCCATGAGGATCTTGAGTTTGATCAAAGACCCAAACCCTTACGCTGCTGCGTCCTCGAGGAGGAGACGGTGGCTCGGTAGGAGGCTCAGAGACAACAATCATGAACTTTAACAAGTCTCCGTCAGCATCTTCAGCCTTGACTTTGAAAACTGCAGTTGATGTTGCTCCATCGGGGGGAGAAACGAGTGTGGGAATGGAAGGCGCTTGGTTCACTATTTTTAACCTTCGCTTTTCACTAATTTGAGACCATTCTTTTCCGTCATAGGCTAATGCCCACCAAAGATAATCGCCTTTCGGGATTAGTTTGTTATAAGGAACAACCAAAGTGGCGATCTCTTCCGGTTGGTAACTTTCCTTATCCCAACCTGAAAGGTCTTGAGTTTGGTCAAACACCCAAACCCTTGCACTGCCGCGTCCTCGCGGAGGAGATGGAGGTTCAGTAGACTCTGCT
>CALDGA010000235.1 GCA_937942085.1 uncultured Flavobacteriales bacterium | reverse complement strand
GGTGCTTTGAAAGCGAGTTACCATCATGCCAAGGAAAAAATTGGCACCCAATTAACCCAAGCATTAAACCTTCCGTAAACTTTTACATCTAACTACTAATGAAAACAACGCCAAAACATACGATGCCACCCGGCTACCATGATGCGCTCAAAGCCGCGCTCCATGGCATTCCCGAGGCCCATCCGGTGGACCGGAACAAGGAAAAGCCTCGTGTCCGCCCTGTGGTATCCTTGTGGCGCTATGCTGCCGTTGGTGTTGCTGCAAGTTTGGCTTTGCTCTTCCTGTTCAACACGGCGCCCTCTGACCCAGCGCTATCGGAGATCACCGCCGTTGAATTGTACGAGCTCGGCTACGTGGCCGTGGAGGATATCATGGACTATACTGAGCCCGATTCCCTCCACTTCCTCGATGCGTCCATTGACGAAGACTTATTGATGAATTATACCAACCCGAACGATTATTTATACCAGTTATGAAAAACAGAATCTTAACCCTATTGATGCTTGCCTCGATGGTGGCGGTAGCACAACCTACAGGTCGCCCAGGTGATTTCGAGGAGAAGCGCGAAAAGATTGAAGCCATTAAAGTGGCCTTCATTACCGAGCAAATTGACCTCACTGTCGAAGAAAGCCAGAGCTTTTGGCCCGTGTACAATGAAATGTCAGATAAGGAGCATGCTTTGCGCAAAGCACAGCGCGATGCCTTTGGAGGACTGAAGGATTTCGAAAACGCGAGCGATAAAGAGGTGGAGAAGGCCATCATGGAATTGGCCGATTTATCCGTCGAGATCGAAGGGCTACGAAAAAGCTATTTGCCCCAATTCATCGACATCATTGGCGCGAAGAAAACCGCGAAACTGATGAAGGCTGAGAAAGAATTTGGCAAGCGTCTTATGGAACGCATGAAAGGCGGTGATCGCCCGGACCGTAAAGGTCCCGGCGGACGCAGACCGATGCGCTAACATGACCTAAACCTCCCAAGCCTATTATTAATGCGGGCGGCGCTTAGCGTTGCCCGTTTCTTTTAGCTCAAAATTGGCGCACCCTTCCCTATCTTCGCAACATGGCGAGCATCCGCGAACTCTTTCTATCCAACGTTGCCCAAGTGGTAGACCAGCCCTCCGGCCTCGAAATCGAGCGTGCCGAAGGCGTATATCTATATGGGCCGGATGGGAAAGCATACCTAGATCTGATTTCGGGCATTAGCGTTAGTAATGTCGGGCACAGCCATCCTCACATCGTACAAGCCGTACAGGCACAAGCTGCTAAACACATGCACCTGCAGGTGTACGGTGAATTTGCGGTGACCTTGCAAGCGAAATTGGCCCAAAAAGTACTTTCGAAATTACCACCCTCCTTTGGAAGTGTGTATTTCGGAAATAGCGGTGCAGAAGCCATCGAAGGCGCACTTAAGGTGGCAAAGAAGTTCACGGGGCGCACCGGGCTAATCAGTTGTGAGCACAGTTACCACGGCTCTACACATGGGGCTTTGAGCATTCAAGGTTCGGAAGAATTTAAACAGGGGTATTATCCGTTGTTGCCGGACACGCACCTGATGCGCTACAACAACTTTGACGACCTGAAGAACATTGGTCCAAAAACCGCGGCTGTAGTGGTCGAGGCGGTGCAAGCCGAATCCGGATATTTTCCCGCCAACCCTATTTGGTTGCAGACCTTGAGAGCGCGCTGTACAAAAATGGGCGCCTTGCTCATCTTGGATGAAATTCAAACAGGCATGGGGCGCACGGGTACCTGGTTCGCCTTTGAGCAGTACGATATTGTTCCTGACATCCTTTGCTTGGCCAAGGGTTTTGGCGGCGGCATGCCCTTGGGCGCTTTTATCGCGCCTAAGCACATCATGGACGTGATCAAAGCAAATCCCATTTTAGGACACATCACCACCTTTGGCGGACATCCCGTGAGTTGCGCAGCGAGCTTGGCGGCCTTTGAGGTGATCGAATCCAACCCTCAGTGGATGGCAGAGATGGCAGAGAAGTCGGCGTTGATCGAAAGAAAATTGGACCATCCAAAAATCAAAGCGCTTACCGGAAAAGGACTCATGTATTGCGTGCATTTGGACGATAGCGCCGATGCTGGAAAGGTCATTGCTTATTTGGAGGAGCACGGGGTGATTTCCGATTACTTCCTGTTCGCCGGCAATGCCGTACGCATCTCTCCCCCGCTTCCGATCTCTCTGGAAGAATTGGACCAAGGACTTCAAACCATCATAGAAGCTTTAGATACGGTCTAAAGACTTCTATGGTACATCTAGAAAAACCCTTGTACAACGACCCAAGGCAGGCCATTACCTTTGCAGGCGTGTTATTGCTCTTGGCAGCACTGTTCACCCTTAGGATCAAGCCCGCCGCGAAATAAGCATTTGAAAAAAGGCGCCCCGAGGGGCGCCTTTTTTATTCCTTAATCCACTTCATAGTTCGACCGTCGTCCAATCGCAGCAGGTACATCCCCGCCGCATAATGTCGCACGTCGAGCAGTGTAGAATTGGACCTTAAAAGCCCTGTTTCTAATACTCTTCCTGAAACACTTAGCAACTGGTAGCCGATAGGTGAGGTAAAATTATCCACCTTTATCTCCAGGTCCTTCTGCGTAGGATTGGGGCGTAATGAAATCCCATAGTTGTATTCCGGGACCCCCATATAGAAATAGTAACAGGCCGAGGTATCGGAACAATACCCTGGCTTCACGATAATTGCAGCATAAAATCCTGTATCTGGAGCCTGCAAAAATTCATTGCCTGGATTAAGCGTATCCGCACCCATTGTCGTATCGACAAAAACACCTGTATTACAGTTGAACCAGTAATAGGTGGCGCCTGTATCCAATCCAACATAGAAACTTGCATCAATATAGGGTGCTACCCAAATAGATCCCGTATCCACCGTGGGCAGGTACTCTACCCTTCCGGTCACTATTGAATCACATCCTGCTGCCGTCACACCGTTGTAGACAACTGTACCGGTATCGGTGCGCCACGCATCTAGATAAAATATGCTATCACCGGCACACAAGCTTGTGGAGGCAATGGTATTATTTATGGTGTTATTCACGAGCACCTGCTGTTCCACTATGGAATCACATCCAAGTGGTGTGGATAGCGAATCGTAGTATATGCCCGATTGTTTGATCCATTCCCCAAACACCTGAACACTATCGCCCTGACAAATATTCTGTGCCGCGAGCACGGTATTTGGGATATTGCATTGATCCACTAAGTTAATGCTGGCAAATCCTCTGTTCGATCCTCCATGATTCCCAAAACTAGTTCCCCCCTTGGCCCAAATAAGATTTATGGCCCCACCGTTCGAGGAGAACGTATAATGATTCCCCGAGGCACCTGCCCTAGCACGTTCGATATAGGCCGTTCTCACACCACCAGCCACCACGGCATTATACGCAACTGAAGCGCTGAGCACATTGCCGCCTTGATGATTGCCCAGCTTGCGCTCCTGTACGGTGCCATTTGAGTTTACCACTACGGTATAAGTATTGGTCATGCCCGTACCTCCAAAACCCACAGCATAATAACCGCTTGAAGGACCGCTGAATTCCATACTCACACTATCCGTGTTGGTATTCAAAGTAATATCCAAACTCATAGAAGTCCCCAGCTGTGTCGACCCCTGATAAATCTGTCCATATGATATCACTGTGCCCAGTAACATCACACCTACGATCCAATTCTTCATCATTCTCATTACATCCTAAAATAAAAAAACCCTCGACCTAGGCCGAGGGTTCATATTTCAGTCAATATTCTTAAGCTTGACCTGTAGGTCCGCCAAAGTTCAATGGAACTTGTGGTGGCTCATGGGTCTGTACATTCCCAAAGTTCTGCTCGTATCTCGCCACATTCTCTCCCAATGCCTGAAGCAAACGCTTCGCATGCTCTGGGGTTAGAATCACTCGCGACTGAACTTTCGCTTTCGGAACGCCTGGCATCATTTGAATAAAGTCCAACACAAACTCCGTAGGGCTGTGATTAATGGCGACCAAGTTGCTGTACACACCTTGTGCCATTTCTTCGCTCAACTCAATGTTGATTTGTTGTTGTTCGTTATTCTGCTCAGCCATTGCTCAATTATTCTACGTCAGCAGCCATTGTTTCCTGCATCTTCTCGTACTCTTCTTGAGAACCTACCACTGTAGCGCGGTATTTCTTCAAACCTGTACCTGCAGGGATCAAGTGACCTACAATAACGTTTTCTTTCAAACCTTCTAGAGTATCCTCTTTAGCGTTTACAGCCGCTTCGTTCAATACCTTGGTCGTTTCCTGGAACGATGCCGCAGAGATGAATGATTTCGTCTGCAATGAAGCACGAGTAATACCTTGAAGCACTGGTGAAGCTGTAGCTGGACGTGCTTCACGCGCTTCTACCAACGCCTTGTCCTCACGGGTCAAGATGCTGTTTTCGTCGCGTAGATCACGAGCAGTGATGATTTGCCCCTCTTTCAAGTTGCTGCTCTCCCCTGCATTCTCTACGACCTTCATTCCAAAGATTCTGTCGTTTTCTTCCATGAAGTCTACAGCGTGCTCTAGGTTACCTTCCAAGAACAAGGTATCTCCCGGATCTTGAATTTGAACCTTACGCATCATCTGACGAACAATCACCTCGAAGTGCTTATCGTTGATTTTCACCCCTTGCAAACGGTATACCTCTTGGATTTCATTTACCAAGTAGGCTTGAACCGCAGTAGGACCTTTGATATTCAAGATATCCGCTGGAGTGATCGAACCGTCTGAAAGTGGCGTACCCGCTTTCACAAAGTCATTCTCCTGAACCAGGATCTGCTTGCTCAAGTTGATCAAGTACTTCTTCACTTCACCAGTGCGGCTTTCGATGATGATTTCGCGGTTACCACGCTTAATCTTACCATAGCTCACGATACCGTCGATAGCAGCAACCACTGCTGGGTTCGATGGGTTACGAGCTTCGAACAATTCCGTTACACGTGGAAGACCACCGGTAATATCCCCTGCCTTCGCACTCTTACGAGCGATCTTCACAAGAATCTTACCTGCTGCAATCTCTTCACCTTCTTCTACCATCAAGTGAGCACCTACTGGCAATGTGTAGTGTTTCAACTCGTTGCCATCAGTATCCATTACTTGGATGGTAGGAATCAACTTACGGTTACGGTTTTCAGAAATCACTTTATCCTGGAAACCTGTTTGCTCGTCAATCTCCACTTTGTAGGTAGTACCTTGGATGATGTCCTTATAAGCAATCTTACCCGCTGTCTCAGCAATGATTACAGCGTTGTATGGATCCCATTGAACGATTTCGTCGCCTTTCTTAAGCTTCGCACCGTCTTTCACTTTCAAGATACCACCGTAAGGAATGTTGTTGGTCATTACAGTACGACCAGTCTTCACGTCGATCAAACGCATCTCTCCAGTACGGCCAATTACGATGTTCTCACCGTTCTCGCCTTCTACTGTACGAACATCCTCTAGTTCAACTTTACCGTCAAACTTCGCTAGGATCTTGTTCTCCTCAGATACGTTACCTGCAGTACCACCAACGTGGAAGGTACGTAGTGTCAACTGTGTACCAGGCTCACCGATCGATTGTGCAGCAATTACACCTGCACTATCACCCATCTGTGCCATCTTGTTCGTAGCCAGGTTGGTACCGTAACATTTCGCACAAATACCGCGCTTGCTACCACAAGTAAGTGGTGAACGAACTTCTACTACCTCAATAGGAGAAGCATCGATACGGTTTGCGATATCTTCAGTGATTAACTCACCGGCAGCGACATATACTTCATCTGTCAACGGATCGACAACATCTTCCAAAGAAACGCGACCAATGATACGCTCTGCTAGCGACTCAACGATCTCTTCACTCTTCTTCAATGCGCTCACCTCGAGACCACGCAGTGTACCACAATCGTCCTCATTTACGACAACATCTTGTGCTACATCATGCAGACGACGAGTCAAGTAACCCGCATCGGCCGTTTTCAATGCCGTATCCGCAAGACCTTTACGCGCACCGTGCGTAGAGATAAAGTACTCAAGGATGGATAGACCTTCCTTAAAGTTCGAGATAATAGGGTTCTCGATAATCTCACCACCTGAAGAACCTGATTTCTGAGGCTTGGCCATCAAACCACGCATACCAGAAAGCTGACGAATCTGCTCTTTAGAACCACGTGCTCCAGAATCAAGCATCATGTAAATAGGGTTAAAACCTTGACGGTCGTTGATCAACGTACTCATCGCAGCTTGTGTCAAGCGTGCGTTGGTGTTGGTCCAAACGTCAATTACTTGGTTATATCGTTCGTTGTTGGTGATAAGACCCATGTTGTACGAAGCAAAAATGCCATCCACTTCTTCTGAAGCTTCTGCAATCAATGTTGCCTTCGCATCTGGAATACGGATATCATTCAAAGAGAACGATAGACCACCGCGGAATGCACGGCCGTAACCCATAGATTTAATATCATCCAAGAACTTCGCTGTCGTAGGAACATCTGTCTTCTTCAAGACGTTCGCAATAATTCCACGCAACGCTTTCTTCGTCAATACCTCGTTGATGAATGGTACTTGAGCTGGAACTGCTTGGTTGAACAATACACGACCAACTGTCGTCTCGATGAATTCCATTTTCATAAATCCATCTTCTTGCTCTACGCGGCCTTTGATTTTGATCAAGGCGTGAAGATCCACTGCACCTTCATTCAACGCGATTTCAACCTCTTCAGGAGAGTAGAATACCATGCCTTCACCACGAACTGGCATTTCAGCTGTATTCTTCATTGGCTTGGTCATGTAGTACAGACCCAAAACCATATCCTGTGAAGGAACCTGAATAGGAGAACCGTTTGCTGGATTCAAAATGTTGTGCGACGCCAACATGAGGATTTGAGCTTCCAAAATAGCTGCTGGCCCTAAAGGCAAATGAACCGCCATCTGGTCACCATCGAAATCCGCGTTAAATGCCGTACATGCTAGCGGGTGCAATTGGATTGCTTTACCCTCGATAAGCTTCGGCTGGAATGCTTGGATACCCAAACGGTGTAGGGTCGGTGCACGGTTCAATAGTACCGGATGACCTTTCATCACGTTTTCTAGGATGTCCCAAACAACTGGGTCGCGACGATC
>CALDGA010000234.1 GCA_937942085.1 uncultured Flavobacteriales bacterium | reverse complement strand
GCAGGATTTTGAAGGGACGAATTGGGTCCCCCAAACCAACTGGAACAATAGTGGTTCCATTCCTAACTGTTGGACTCGTTTACAGACGAGCAACAACTACCTATGGATGGCCGGACCGCCGTCTTTGGGTTCTCTAAACTCTGGGCCCGCAGACGATCATACGCCAGGTAATGGTGGAGGATACGCCGTTGCGGAAGGTTGGTTTACCGGTGCCACCAGTACCAATGCCACAGTTACACATCTACTGACCCCGCCCATTGATCTATCGAACGACTCTTTACCGAGGCTGATCTTCTATTACCACATGTACGGTTCTGATATTGATTTATTGGATGTGCGTGTGCGGAAGGTGGGTACCAATACTTGGACCCAAATCCATACCGTGAATTCAACCACCGCTTCGAATCAGTTTACCTCTTCAAATTCCGCATGGCGTAAGCAGGTGGAAAGCTTGAATAACTGGGCAGGGGATACCATTCAGATTCGTTTTTCTGCGAAGCGCGATGTGAATTTTTCTTGGTGGACCAATTCTCGTGTTTGTATCGATGACATCCTCGTGGAAGAAACACCTTCCTGTGATTTGCCTTTCTCGATGACCTCTTCAAATGTGGTGGCGACGTCGGCACAAATTAATTGGTCCTCCCTCAATACCTCACCGCTTGCTTATCAGGTACAGTACAAACAAGGAAATACTACGCCGGCAGGTGGTACAATCACTACCTCTTCTACCAAACCAACGACAATATCCGGGCTTAACCCCAATACTACTTACGCGGCACGTGCTCGTGAAATTTGTTCTGCAGGGGATACCTCGGGCTGGTCGAACTTTACGGTATTCACCACGCAATGTTCCTTCTACACTGCGCCTTTTGAAGAAGATTTTGAGGCCAATTCTTGGGATCCGGCAGGTACTTGGAATGTTCAAGGTGATTTAGATCAATGTTGGTTGGACCAAGGCTCGACCACACAATTTTGGACGCCGGGGCCGCCAGCATTTAATTGGACCCAAACAGGACCTTCAGGTGATCATACCACCGGAAACGGCCAGTATATGTACAATCAGGTCACCTCGACCTTCGTCTCGGGGACGAATCCTCGCTTGATTTCTCCTTGGATTAATCTCGATACACTATCAAGTCCAGAGCTTTCATTCTGGTACCATGGCTATGGTATTAGCATGGGAGATTTTGACGTATATGTTCAGCCACTAGGCGGTACTTGGTCTGCCCTTTGGGATACCAGTGGTTCCACGCATAGTGGTCAAAATGCTGCGTGGTCTGAGAAAATCATTTCACTTTCCTCTTATGCCGGGGATACGGTTCGCATACGCTTTGACTATACTAATAGCAGCAACTCATTCTACACACAATTCGCCATTGACGATGTAAAAATCGACAATGCGCCGAGCTGTCCGAAGCCATACAATACTGCCGTAACAGCGGTAGGTGTTCAGGTTGCCCAATTAGATTGGAGCAGTGGCGGCGCATCGAATTACCAGATCCGCTACCGAGAGGTGGGTACTTCAAGTTGGAGTTGGACTACGGCGAATACTAGTAATAAAGGGATCCCAATGTTGTCGCCCCAAACCACGTACGAATGGTTTGTTCGCGATTCTTGCGGTACTGGAGATGTTAGTGAATGGGTTCCAGGACCTCGTTTTACAACGAACTGTACTTATTATACCGCACCATTTACGGAAACCTTCTCAAATTCCAATAAATGGGTAGGACCGGGTTGGCCCGATCAAAATGGAGATATCGACGAATGCTGGCAACGAAATGATACCACGGATTATTTCTGGACTGGTGGGGGAACGGTGAATCATTATTTCAATACAGGTCCTTCTGGGGATCACACCACTGGTAATGGAGGTTATGTCTTTGCTCGTAGTGGTACACCGTTTACTGCAATAGCAGATACGGAGCTTAGAACTCCGCTCATTGACTTAGACACGCTGCAAAGTCCGCAGCTGACCTTCTGGTACCATATGTATGGTGATCATATTGACAAGCTTCGCATTTTCATTAAACCATTAGGAGCAACGGCTTCAACGCTGTTGACTATTACAGGTCAGCAACAAACAGCGAGTAATTCGAATTGGCAAAAAGCCACTATAAATCTCGCTGCATACCAGGGCGATACGGTACAAATCATTTTCAAAGCATTCAAGACAGGAACGGCGACGACCTTCCGTGCTGCCATATCCTTAGATGATATTAAGATTGACGAGCCGACCAACTGTCCTACACCGACCTTGGCGGCCAACAACATCACCTATAACAGCGCCGATATTTCTTGGAACGGCTATGCCGCTACCTCTGCTTTAGAATATGGAGTAACGGGGTATACGTTAGGAAATGGTACGCGTGTAACGGCTACAAATAGAGCCTACGGTTTAACAGGCTTACAACCCAATACTTCTTATACCGTTTGGGTGAAAGATACCTGTACTGCAACCCTCACGAGTATTTGGGAGGATATCGCCTTCACTACCTTGCCGTGTCCCTCCATCTCCGCATCTGGGGGTACCAGCGTCAATGGAACAAGTGTTACCGCCACAAACATGACCACAGCCGCAGATTCTGTGTTGTGGTATTGGGGAGACGGTACTTCTGATACGGGGAATGTAGTCTCACACAATTACACTTCACCATTCGGTACATTCAATATCTACCAGGTAGTATTCAACACTTGTGGAAGTTCGGATTCTGTGCTTCATGCCGTTGATGTGTGCGATACCATGCAGATTACCACCGGGTATGCCGTTAATGGATTGTCGGCAACCTTCACTACCACGGGATCTCAGGGGACTGGGTTGTCCTATGCTTGGGACTATGGTGATGGAAATACAGGGACGGGCAGCAGTGCCACACACACTTATGCAGGCGCGGGCAGCTACACAGTCATTTGTACCGCGACCTCTTACTGTGGCCAGACCATGTCGGATACCATCCTGCTTGAGATTTGTAATCCAGTGAACTTGAGTTTCTCGGAGACGGCGAGTGGAAACAACTTCAGTTTCGTAGCGACGCCATCGAATTTGGTGAGCTATGCTTGGGACTTTGGGGATAGCTTCTTCGGATCAGGAGCCTCTGTGAACCACACGTATTTGTCCAATGGATCGTATACCGTAGTACTAACGGCCACAGATTCATGTGGAAATCAACATACCTTCTCTAAGGACGTGGCCACCTGTGATGCGCCACAAGGCGATTTCAGCTTCAACATCCTGTCTACGGGGGGTAATGGTATGGTGGTGAATTTCTTTGCTTCCGCCACGGATGCTACGCAATACCATTGGTACTGGGGTGATGGAACCAACGACAAAGGGAACACACCAAATGCTCAGCATACCTATGGTGTTATATCGTTGAGTTATACGGTGAATTTGTTCTTGATCAATGATTGTGGGGATTCCACCTTGGTGACCCACAGCCTGACTGAGGCTGGTATTGCCGATGCGGAGCGTCACGCAAGAATTTATCCGAACCCTACACAAGGCGAACTCAATATTGTCTTTGATCAGCCGGTGGCCGGGACGTTGTATTACTACGCAGCCACAGGTGCCTTATTGGGCCAGATGGAAGTGAATCACGAACGTTCACTCATGCTGGATCTAAGTGCCCTGCCGAGCGGAACCTATTGGTTGCGTTGGCAAGGGGAGGACGCGCAGTGGAATCAAAGTATCGTTAAGCCGTAATCCGTACGAGTCGGTGCTTATATTTGTGGTCTATCACTCTTTTGGGTAGCCCCCACGAATATGAAACAATTGACCAAAATCTTAGTCGCTAACCGAGGTGAGATTGCCTTGCGTGTGATGCGTAGTGCCCG
>CALDGA010000233.1 GCA_937942085.1 uncultured Flavobacteriales bacterium | reverse complement strand
GGTGATGCTGAGGTGTACGCAAACCCTGAGCAGTACTTCGACCAAGTGATCGAAATCAACCTAGACGAATTGACGCCGCACTTGAACGGACCGTTTACTCCGGATCTCGCTACACCAGTTGCTGAGATGAAGGAGAAAGCTGCAGCGAACGATTGGCCAACGGATATTGAGTGGGCCTTGATCGGTTCATGTACCAACTCTTCGTACGAAGATTTGACGCGTGCTGCCTCTATCGTTGCAGATGCAGTGGAGAAAGGCATTGCTCCAAAAGCGATCTTGGGTATCAACCCAGGTTCTGAGCAAGTGCGTTACACTGCAGAGCGTGACGGTTTGATTGATACGTTCAACAAACTAGAGGGAACGAGAATCTTTACCAACGCTTGTGGTCCATGTATCGGACAGTGGGCACGTGAAGGTGCTGAGAAGCAAGAGAAAAACTCTATCGTTCACTCGTTCAATAGAAACTTCGCGAAGCGTGCTGACGGTAACCCGAACACACACGCCTTCGTTACTTCACCAGAAATGGTTGCCGCTATCGCAATCTCTGGGAAACTAGATTTTAACCCTATTACGGATACATTGACCAACGCAAATGGTGAAGAAGTGAAATTGGCAGAGCCAACAGGTCACGAATTGCCAGCAGCTGGTTTTGTAGTAGAGGACAATGGATACCAAGCGCCTGCAGAAGACGGTTCAGGTGTAGAAGTAGTAGTGAGCCCAGATTCACAACGTTTACAGCTATTGAGCCCATTCGCTCCATGGGACGGTGCTAACATCGAAGGCGCGAAGCTTTTGATCAAGGCCTTTGGTAAGTGTACTACAGATCACATCTCTATGGCCGGTCCATGGTTGCGCTATCGCGGTCACCTAGATAACATTTCAAACAACTGTTTGATCGGTGCAGTAAACGCTTATACCAAAGAGACTAACGCTGTAATAAACCAGTTGGACGGTTCAGTGGATGAGGTACCAAACGTAGCTCGTGCATACAAAGCAGCGGGTGTTCCTTCTATCGTTGTGGGTGATCACAACTACGGTGAAGGTTCTTCGCGTGAGCACGCAGCAATGGAGCCACGTCACCTAGGCGTTCGCGCGGTGATCGTGAAGTCATTTGCTCGTATCCACGAAACGAACTTGAAGAAGCAAGGTATGTTGGGTCTAACTTTTGCCAATGAGGCAGATTACGATTTGATTCAAGTAGATGATACCTTCAACTTTGTTGATTTGGTAGACTTTGCGCCAGGCAAGCAATTGACGCTAGAGGTGGTTCACGCTGATGGCTCTAAAGATTCTATCAAATTGAACCACACGTACAATGCTCAGCAGATTGAGTGGTTCAAGGCAGGTTCTGCATTGAACTTGATCAAAGCACAAAACGCTTAAGACGAAGCGGAATGCAACACAAAAAAGCCCGGGCGGATGCCCGGGCTTTTTTTATGAATAAGGTTGATACTTATTTATTCGGAAGGAGGTAACCTACCTTCAAGGTAAAGGATACGGTCAGTGGTGTGCCGCTTTGTGGGCCAAGTCCACCGGTAAATCCGTAGTTACTGAAATTCCAGGTGTCTTTGCTGGTAAACCCATATCCTAAACCTGCGGCATAGTCGATAAGGAACTGGTCTGAAAAGACTAATTGGTTCCCAAAATCAATCATCAATGCACCTGCGGTAGCAGATTCACGCGTTGTAGGGTACTGGAAGGTTACTGGATCTGGCGGGTGATCGTAATCAGTACGGTCGTAGTTGAATACGTTCAGCCAAAGATTTGGTTTTACGTATGCACCGCGCAAGATGTGTCCGTAGCGCATGCGCTCCATGTAAAAGTTTGGACTGCGTTTGAATTTGTAGCCAACGTTTACACCCAATCCCATGGCGTTTTCTGGATCATTCCAACCATTGTTGTTTTCTAATCCGGCGCCAATAAAAATCATACCGGCTTCCCAGCTCGTGCTTGGGTCTACCGCTTGCTCGTAGGAAATGAAGGTGTAGTTTCCGCTGATCCCTGCAACGTCTATTTTTAATGTTCTGTCGCGCTGTCCTGCATACACGCGCTCATCATTCATTATCGATTTACTAAGATCCATCACGCGACCGCTTTCAAAAATGAGCTTTGAGAGGTAATCTTTTTCAATGGAGAACGTGACTGAGTTGATAGGGGCGCCGTACTCGCGGTACTTTACGTAATCCGGGGTGACTTCTACAATGGTCACCTCGTCGATGGTTTTGTCTTTGTAGATGATCATGTCTTGCGCGAAAGCTTCGAGGCCAGCGAAAACAAAAAGCATCAATAGGGCTGTTTTTTTCATGGAGTGGTAATTTGCCTTAATGAATCAAATATAATGCCGATTCGAGTTGTAAATTGGAATCACCATGAAATTCACGAAAACACAACGCGGCTGGGCCATGTACGATTGGGCAAATTCTGTCTATTCTTTGGTCATCAGCACTGTCTTATTCCCCATTTACTATGAAGCTGTGACCAAAAATGAGACGAACAGTGTCTTATTCTTGGGACGAGAATGGGAAAACACGGTCATTTACAGCTACGTCATTGCGGCTTCCTTTTTAACCATATCAATTTTATCTCCCTATTTCGCGGCGATGGCGGATCGCACTGGACGCAGAAAGGTGTTCATGCGTACGTTCATGATTATTGGGGCTATAAGCACCGCTTGTATGGGCTTCTTCACCGCACAAAATCCTTGGTTGGGCTTGTATTTGGCCTTCTTCGCTAGTGTCGGTTTTACTGGGAGTATCGTGTTTTACAACAGTTTTCTGCCTGTCATAGCACCAAAAGAATTGCAGGATCGCTTATCTGCTCGAGGGTTTTCACTGGGATATTTCGGCAGTGCCTTGTTGTTGATCCTATGTCTGGCCTTGGTTCAGATGCCTGAAACTTTTGGTTTCGCGGATGCAGGAATTGCCTCAAGAGCTTCTTTTGTTTTGACTGGTATTTGGTGGCTTGGATTTGGATTGCCGGCCATCCAAAAATTACCGAAAGACGAGGTCAAAGATTTCTTCGAGGGCAAGCTATTCTGGAAGAGTTGGGAGGAGCTCATCATGGTATTTCATGAGTTTAGAAAGATCAAGACCCTTCGTGTGTTTCTCGGCGGCTTCTTTTGGTATAGCGTTGGGATGCAGACTATAATCCTACTCGCTGCAGTATTCGGTTCTAAAGTTTTGGGCCTAGAATCTGCCCAGCTCATCATGACCATCCTCATCATACAGTTTGTGGCGATCGCGGGGTCTTTTGTTTTTGCCCGATTAAGCGAGCGCACCACAAACCTCTACGCCATTAAAATCGGGGTAGCCGTATGGATGCTCATTTGTTTCGCGGCCTACTTTGTACAAACAGCCAACCAATTCTACATCGTAGGAGGTTGCCTAGGATTTGTGATGGGCGCGGTGCAGAGCTTGTCGCGCTCTACCTACAGCAAGATGTTGCCGCCCACAGAAGATCACACGACTTATTTCAGCTTCTACGATGTCATGGAGAAACTAGCCACTACCTTCGGGATGTTCAGCATAGGTCTTCTAGAGGCCCTCACAGGAGATCTACGAAATTCTGCCCTCGCCTTAACGGCGTTTTTTGCGCTTGGATTATTTCAGATTTTCAGAGTCCGTGGGTTCGAGAAGAAAGGCACCGCCCACGCGGATTAGAGTATCTCCGAAAAAATCGTCAATCTCGATTCCTTGATAGAATCCTTTTACGGAAACGTAGCCGCTCGTCGGCCAAGTTTGCGTATCGGAAGAATCTCTGACTACAATCACTCCATGAGATAAGGAAATGCTTTTGCTTTCGGCGCTTCGGATGGTGTCCTGTACTAGCACCACATCGCCGATGTTGAATCCAGCGGCTTCATTGGCCATGGATTCCGCATTACCTGTAAAGGCAGGAGTGAGGTCCATTGCGGCAGCCGGAGTTCGGAAATATTGGTACAGTCCAAAAGAAACGGCCGCCAAAAGGACGACCGTTGCAATAATGTATATGTTCTTTTTCATGAGGTTTAGCGCTTGGCCTGACCGATGTAATTACTTGGAGTAATGTTTTTCAGCTCGGCCTTAATCTGGTCATCTACCTCTAAGGTATCAATAAATTCGGCTATACTCTGCGCAGTGATTGCACTATTTGTGCGTGTCAATGCCTTCAAGGCCTCATAAGGTTTGGGATATCCTTCGCGGCGCAAAATATTTTGAATGGCTTCTGCTACTACGGCCCAATTCGCTTCCAAATCAGCGGCAATCTTTGCTTTATTGACCAAGAGTTTGCCAAGGCCTTTGTTCATACTTGCGATGGCAATCAGAAGGTGACCGAAAGGAACGCCCACATTTCTGAGTACGGTTGAATCTGTTAAATCACGTTGCAAACGAGAAATAGGCAGTTTCCCAGCCAAGTGCTCAAACAATGCATTGGCAATACCCAAGTTTCCTTCGGCATTCTCGAAATCAATAGGATTAACCTTGTGCGGCATAGCGGAAGACCCCACTTCTCCTGCTTTGATCTTCTGTTTGAAGTAATCCATGCTCACATAGGTCCACACGTCACGACAGAAATCTATGAAGATGTTGTCGATGCGTTTCAGTGCATCAAACTGTGCGGCTAGGTTATCGTAGTGCTCAATCTGAGTAGTGGGGTAGCTGCGCGTAAGGCCAAGGTGCTTGGCAACGAACTGATCGCCCCAGCTGTGCCAATCTTGTCCCGGATAGGCAACGGTGTGCGCGTTGAAGTTCCCTGTAGCACCACCAAATTTTGCGCTGTGAGGCACTGCTTTAAGTTGGGCGAGTTGGCCGCGCAGACGGGCAGTGAACACCTTGAATTCCTTGCCAAGAGTCGTGGGAGAGGCAGGCTGTCCGTGGGTACGTGCCAACAACGAAATGTGATCCCATGCAGTAGCGTGGGCATCTATGGCATCGATAAGCTCTTCTAGTTGTGGGTACAGGATGTCCTCCAGAGCCTCCTTGATAGAAAGGGGGACTGAGGTATTGTTGATGTCCTGTGAGGTGAGGCCAAAGTGGATAAATTCTTGGTAGCTGGAAAGCCCCATGTTTTCGAAAGCCTCTTTGATGAAGTATTCGACGGCTTTTACATCGTGATTGGTGACTTTCTCGATGTCTTTAATTTTCTGTGCGTCCTCCGTGCTGAAGTTTTGGTAAATGGCGCGAAGCGCAGGGAATTGGTCCCCGCTAACCCCCTTAAGCTGCGGTAAATCACTCTCGCACAAGGCGATGAAGTATTCGATTTCCACGCGCACACGATACTTGATCAGTGCATATTCCGAAAAATACTGAGAGAGGGCTTCCGTTTTTGAAGCATAACGACCATCAACAGGGGTGATGGCATGTAAGGCTGTAGACATGAGTGAATCCGTTAAAGCGCAAAATTAACGGAGTCTGCCGCGATTTCCTAATTCAATGACCTCAAGGTTTTCAATACGCCCCTTCGCGGAGGGTTCCGCTTGAACCACCTCGAATCTCAACATGGTGCGTACCTTGTGAAAGCCATGCTGGCCGGCAGCACCTGGGTTCATATGAAGACATTGGAGCTTTTTATCGTTGACTACTTTAAGAATATGGCTATGGCCGCAAATGAACACATCGGGGGGATCACGCTGGATATCCTCTCTAATTCTGGGGTTGTAGCGCGGGGGATAGCCGCCGATATGGGTCATCCAAAACTTCATGCCGTTTAAGGTGAACTTTTGATGCAAGGGATAACGAAGGCGCATGATGTGGTCGTCAATATTGCCGTATACGCCCACCAGTTGTTTGCTGGCCGCTTCAAGATCATCCATGGATTCGTGGCTGCCCATATCGCCCGCATGCATCACGATATCGGCCTGCTTGGCAAATTCCAAGATGCGTTCGTCCATGTAGCTGTGCGTGTCGGACAGGAGCAGGATTTTCGTCTTTTTTGCGGGCATCAAGTTGTACCTTTGGGGCGTTCAATGAACTCAAAAGTAATGCGCACAGTCTTGAAACTCGCCTTTGATGGCACGCCTTTTTGCGGTTGGCAAGTCCAGCCGGAGGACAGGACCGTTCAAGGCGATCTCAATGATGCGCTTTCCAAGCTTTTAGGGCAAGAAATCAATACTGTCGGTGCGGGCCGTACGGATACTGGAGTGCATGCGACTGAGATGTATGCACATTTCGATTGGGAGCCTGCTTTGGCTGCTGCTGGGATGGATCATGCCCATTTGGTGCACAGATTGAATCGTTTTTTAGATCCGGCCATTCGTATTCACGAGGCTAAGGAAGTAAGCGAGGATTGGCACGCGAGGTTTTTAGCAACGAGCCGCAGTTATGAGTACAAACTCGTGGAGGGCGGCAATCCCTTCTTGCGCGATTGGGCTTGGAATATGAATGAAAAATTGGACTTCGAAGCCATGAACGCTTGCGCTGCTGTACTCTTGGAAGAGGAGGATTTCGCTTCTTTCTGTAAAAACGGCTCGGACAATAAAACTACCTTCTGCGATGTGCGTGAAGCCCGTTGGGAATCTCGTGGCGACCATTGGGTATTTCACATCACCGCGGACCGATTCCTCCGCAACATGGTACGCGCCATCGTCGGCAGCTTGGTCGAAGTAGGCCGCGGAAAATGGACGCAAGAAGAGTTCTTGGCCCGACTTCAAGCAAAAAACCGTGGTGCCATGGGAACCAGCGCCCCCGCCCATGGGTTATATCTTTCACAAGTATTGTATCCCCATTTCTAGATGTCAAACGTAGGCGGTAAAGCATTCGATTTTAAGTTGTTCCTCAAGGTATTAGGCTATGCAAAGCCCTACCGAGTACTCTTCATATCCGCGGTTGTATTGACGATTTCCCTAGGGGCCATCGGCACGGCGCGTCCTATTTTAACGCGCCAGGTCATTGACGACGCTATCCTAGGCAACGATCCGGAGCTCCTAGTGAACCTTATGCTATGGCTCATCGGGCTGTTACTCATTGAAAGTATTGGGTCCTTCGCATTTATGTATGCGGCCAATTGGCTCGGACAAAGCATCATCAAAGACATTCGTATCGAGCTATATGATAAGCTGCAAAATTTCCGCCTAGGGTTTTACGATAGAAGTCCCGTGGGCCAATTAGTCACTCGCGTCGTCTCTGACATCGAAACCATAGCCCAAGTATTCTCTGAAGGAATCCTCGTCATCTTTGGCGACCTGTTCCGCATCGCGGTCATGCTCTTTGCCATGTTCTTCTTCTTCAACCCAATGCTAGTGCTCATCAGCCTCAGTGTGATTCCCGTGCTTTTTATTGCCACGCGCTGGTTTCAGCGGGGCATCAAAGGTGCCTTTCAAGCCGTGCGCAATGAAGTGAGCAACCTCAATACGTTCGTACAAGAGCACCTGGGTGGGATGGCCATCGTCCAGGCCTTCGGACGTGAAGCGCAGGAAATGGGCAAGTTTGAAACCATCAATGCCCGACACCGCGACGCCAACATCAAGAGCATCTTTTACTATGCCCTTTTCTTCCCCATTATTGAAGTCCTCAGTGCCATTTCCATTGGTTTGGGAGTATGGTACGGCGGGATGAATGCCGCCCAAGGCGGTGATGTGACCGTCGGGGAGCTCACGGCCATCATCATCTTTATTGGAATGCTGTTCCGTCCACTGCGCCAATTAGCCGACCGCTTCAACACCTTGCAAATGGGTATGGTGGCTTCTGAGCGCGTATTGAAACTGCTTGATAGCGACCACGAAATAGAGCCCAAGGGCCAACGCCAAATCGATTTAGAAGGTGCGATCTCGTTGGAAAATGTCGAATTCCAATACATTCCTAATGAGCCTATTTTGAAGGGGGTCTCCTTCGAGGCGGCCAAGGGAGAGAC
>CALDGA010000232.1 GCA_937942085.1 uncultured Flavobacteriales bacterium | reverse complement strand
GCAGCACTGGGGTCGTTATGTGGCGAAAACACAGACCATCAGCGGTGTATATTCGAACGAAATGAAGAAAAACGAAGATTTTGAAGCTGCTCGTGCGGCGTCCGATGCGTTTGCAAAGAAATTCGGTCGTCGACCACGCATCATGGTGGCTAAAATGGGGCAAGACGGACACGACCGCGGCGCCAAGGTAGTGGCTACTTCATTCGCCGATCTCGGTTTCGATGTCGATATGGGTCCGCTGTTCCAGACCCCTAAAGAAGCTGCCAAGCAGGCCATAGAGAACGATGTTCATATTTTGGGGATTAGTTCATTGGCCGCCGGTCATAAGGCACTGGTCCCCGCAGTCATGGACGAACTCAAGGCGCTAGGCAGAGAAGATATTATGATCATCGTCGGTGGGGTCATCCCAGCGCAGGATTACGATTTCTTGTACGAGCGAGGGGTAGCCGGCATCTTCGGACCGGGAACTCCCATTGCCAAGGCGGCCACGTCCATCCTCGAATTACTCTTGAATATGGAATAAAGAAAAAGCCCCGCGCAGCGGGGCTTTTTTATGTTATTTGTTACGAGGCCCGAAGCCTAGAACGAGTGGACCAATCCTTCCCAATCTCAAAAGTGAGGGAACACGAAGTTCCTCTGCAGGGCATTGGAGTGGGCGGTCTGTTACGAGGCCCGAAGCCTAGAACGAGTGTGCCCTTACTTTTGAGCTCTTTTCCTGTCGTGCTCGTTCAACAAGATCTTTCTCAAACGAATGCTCTCTGGGGTTACCTCTACGTATTCATCTGGGCCAATGTATTCCATGGCTTCTTCCAAGCTGAATTTAATAGGGGTGGCTAGCGCGGTGTTGTCGTCCTTACCGGCGGCACGCATGTTGTTGAGCTGCTTGGCCACACAAGGATTCACGACCAAATCGCCTGGCTTGTTTTGCTCTCCGATGACTTGGCCACCGTAGATTTCATCACCTGGTTCGATGAAGAATTTACCGCGGTCTTGAAGTTTGTCCAAAGAGTAGGCACTGGCCTTTCCAGCTTCCTTGGCAATAAGTACACCGGAAATACGACGTTCCATATCGCCTTTGTACGGCTGGTATTCTTTCAATCGGTGCGCCATGATGGCTTCACCTGAGGTGGCTGTGAGTACGTTGTTACGCAAGCCCATCAAACCGCGCGAAGGGATTTCAAATTCCAATCGGGTCAAATCGCTCTTTGGTTCCATCACTAGGAGTTCACCTTTGCGACGGGTTACTAATTCGATGACTTTACCTGAGGACTCCTCTGGACAGTCCACAGTGAGTTCTTCAATAGGCTCGTGTCTCACGCCATCGATGTCTTTGTAGATTACCTGTGGCATACCTAATTGCAATTCGTAGCCTTCGCGACGCATGGTCTCGATAAGGATACCGAGGTGTAGGATACCGCGGCCGTGAACAATGAATTGGTCCGCAGAACCCGTCTCATCTACTTTCAAAGCCAAGTTCTTTTCGATCTCTTGCATCAAACGCTCACGGATCTTCTGTGAGGTTACGTGCTTACCTTCTTTTCCGAAGAACGGCGAGTTGTTGATTGAGAACAACATGCTCATGGTCGGCTTATCAATTTCCATGTGCGGCAATACCTCTGGGTTTTCAGCATCCGCGATGGTATCGCCAATTTCGAATCCTTCAATACCGTTTACCGCTACGATCTCTCCCGCATGTGCTTCGTTGGTTTTGCTTTTGCCCAAACCTTCGAAAGTCATCAATTCCTTAATGCGTGCTTTTTTGATGGTGCCATCGCGTTGGCACAAGCTCACCGGCATGTTTTCGCGAATGGTGCCACGCGTCACACGACCTACGGCAATACGACCCGTAAAGGAGCTGAAGTCCAATGAGGTGATTTGCATTTGCAAAGAGCCTTCGCTCACCTCTGGGGCAGGGATGGACTCTACAATGGTATCGAGCAGGTAGGTGATGTCGTCGGTTGGCGTTTTCCAATCTGGACCCATCCACTTCTCCTTACCCGATCCGTACACGGTAGTAAAATCAAGCTGCTCTTCTGTAGCGTCGAGGTTGAAGAAGAGTTCAAAGACTTGGTCATGGACCAAATCCGGCGTACAGTTCGGCTTATCTACTTTGTTGATGACCACCACTGGTGTTTTGCCCAAAGCCAACGCTTTCTGCAACACGAAACGCGTTTGCGGCATAGGGCCTTCAAAGGCATCCACCAACAGGATTACCCCGTCGGCCATGTTCAATACACGTTCTACCTCGCCCCCAAAGTCGCTGTGCCCTGGGGTATCTATGATGTTGATCTTGGTATTTTTCCATTGAATGCTGACATTCTTGGAAAGGATGGTGATCCCGCGCTCACGCTCGAGGTCGTTGTTGTCCAACAGGAGGTCGTCCACTTGTTGATTATCACGGAAAAGCTTTGCAGTGTGAAGCATGTTGTCTACCAAGGTGGTTTTACCGTGGTCAACGTGGGCGATGATGGCGATGTTGCGCAAATTCATGTGCTGGAAAAATTTGCGGCAAAAGTAGGCTCTTTTATTGCGATAGGCTAACTTATTAAGAACCAGTTTTCACCCTTAATCTTTAATTGCCATGAAAAACTTCCTTTTTGGGGCACGAACTTGGCGTGTCCTTCTTTGCCTGAGCTATGTGCTTAGGGTCCAATTCCTTACTGCACTCCCCGCCGACACTACCTCCTTCGATTTCCAAACCATAGGTCACGGCGCACAGAGTTTCCAAGCACAACTTCATATCGATAGCCTCGGTGGGAGTATGAATTTGATGCCTTTTTGCGATCAGATCTTCTATGGGTCGCTGCGCGACCCGCACATCGTCCTCGAAAAATCATCAAATTTCCTCTTGTCCGGCTGCTTTCCCTTGCGCTCATATTACCCCCTGAGGATTGTCGGCGAGGGGTGGCTGACCAGCAGCGGCGACAAAGGGTGGTTCTTCATTCCGCCTAACGTCCTACCGGGAGATACAAACGTGTTTTTGCCAGGGGCAGGGCCTCACAAGGTCTATTGGCTCAGCGCCGACCATCCCGACGGTGTAGGGGTGGAAAGTATGTGGGACGGCAGGCGGGTGAAATCCATCTATAAAGATGGCCGATGGATCAAGCGGATTCGGCTGCCATAATCGGACAGAATTCACTAAGTTGCACCTTCAACGAATACGCATATGTACAGCACACCTTGGATGAGCGATATCGTGGTCGGCACTATGCGCTGGGGACTTTGGGATGCCAAATTCACTACAGCGGAATACGAGGCCATTATCGCCCACTCGATGGAATTAGGGTTTACCACCTTTGACCATGCCGATATTTACGGAGACCATACTACTGAAGCGGAATTTGGGGCGGCGTTGAAGCTGCACCCGGAGTGGCGCTCTCAAATGGAATTGGTCACAAAATGTGGCATCATTAGAGTGTGCGATCAAAAGCCAGATCATTACGTGAAGGCCTATGATTTCACCAAGGCGCACATCCTCAAAAGTGTGGACGACAGCTTGACCAACCTGCACACGGATTACATAGACGTTTTGCTGTTGCACCGTCCCGATGTATTGATGGATCCCGATGAAATCGGCGAGGCCTTTGAGCTGCTCTACCAGAGCGGCAAGGTGCGCAGCTTCGGGGTCAGCAATTTCACTCCTTCACAGGTGAAGCTGTTGCAAACCACCGTGCCTGTGGGCGTACATCAGATCGAAGTATCGGTCAAAGAGGTCAGTGCCTTTGATGACGGTCGCTTGGATCAGTGTATGATGGATAATATCATCCCTATGGCTTGGTCGCCCCTAGGCGGCGGCGCATTACCTGAAGAACTTATGAAAACCTTAACGGCCATGGCGGCAGAATTTGGGGTCAGTCCGCAGGTCTTGGCCATCGCGTGGTTGTTGCAGCACCCTGCTGGCATTTTGCCGGTAACTGGGACTACGAGAATGGAACGCCTCACAGAAGTAAAAGAAGCTTTGAACCTACAATTGGACCGACAGCAGTGGTATACAATTTACCAGGCATCAACCGGAAAAAGCTTGCCTTAAATTATGGAGCACAACGAAAACCTACTTCCAGGTGCAGCCAACTACGAGAGTCATGTTGGACTGAAATTTCAATTGTACAATTCGCTCTTCTTGACGCTTCCACTGGACGGCATCAAGAACACGGGGATTTTCATTCCTGTATTAAACGAATATTGTCTGAATAGATTGGCCGAGGGACACAGTCCTAAGGAGATCATCGAGCAGTTCTTTGACGAATATAAGGACGGTGAGAACGAGCAGGAGCAAATGGACTTCCTGTTCAAGGTCATTCAATACATTGAGCGCCAAGTCGTGTTGGTGGATGCCCTAGAGGACGCTGCCTACAGCAAACTGAACAACCTTGGTGGAAAGGGCTCCTTGAGCGAATTTATGATTCGCATGGAGCGTGCAGGAAACCTGAATGAGCTGATGAATCGCCTGCAGGCATTCTCAATCCGTCCGGTGCTGACTGCTCACCCGACCCAGTTTTACCCGGGCCGCGTACTGGCCATTATCACGGACCTTACCGATGCCATTCAAGCGAATGACCTCACGGCCATTCGCATGTATTTGAAGCAGCTCGGGAAAACTCCATTCTTCCAAAAGACAAAGCCAACCCCGTACGATGAGGCCATCAACCTGATCTGGTATTTACAGAACGTATTCTACCAGAGTGCCGGAGATATTACGGCTGAGATGCGCCGCTCATTACCGAATTGGGACGGGACGTTGAACTTGATCAACCTCGGGTTCTGGCCGGGTGGTGATCGCGACGGCAACCCGTTTGTGAGCGTGGATACGACCTTGCAAGTGGCGGGCCGACTGCGCGATGTCTTGTTGCAATGCTATTACCAAGATTTGCGCAGATTGCGCCGCCGAATTTCATTCTCAGGGGTGTACGAGGAGCTCATGGACATCGAAAAGATGGTCTTGAGGTGTATCCGCCACCAAGAGGAATGGGATTTCGTGAAGTTCCGCAGTGCCTTACACAAGGTACTTTCAGATTTGCACGAACAGCACGATGGCATCTTCGTGGAGCTCGTGGAAGAGCTCTTGGATAGAGTGGCACTTTTCGGATCGCATTTTGCCAGCATAGATATCCGTCAAGATAGCCGCGAAATCAAGCGAGCCTTTGATGCCTTGGCCGAGCAATTAGGGGTAGCGGTACCAGAAACTCCTGGCGAGTTGTTTGCCCTGCAAGCAGCTTGGGACGGCACCCTTACCGGGGATGACCGCATTGATGATACCTTGCAGAGCTTCCGCGTGATTCGCGAAATACAAGCCAAAAATGGTCCTAAAGGAGCCCACCGTTATATCATCTCGAACTGTCGTGGTGCCATGGATGTGGCGCGTGTGTTCGCCTTGGCGCGATGGACTGCCTTCGGGGACGAAAAGATCACAGTGGACATTGTGCCGCTCTTTGAAACCATTGACGATTTGGTCGGTGCAGGTGCTTCGATGAATACGTTGTATTCTGAAGCCAATTACCGGGCGCACCTTACCCAACGCGGCAATAAACAAACCATCATGCTCGGGTTCTCAGATGGAACCAAGGACGGTGGATACATGAGTGCCAACTGGAACATTTACCGTGCGAAAGAAAACCTTACGCGCATTTCAAAGCAGCACGACATCGATGTGCTCTTCTTTGACGGTCGAGGTGGACCGCCAGCACGCGGTGGGGGTAATACCCACAACTTCTATGCGTCCTTGGGCTCACAGATTGCATCGTCAGAAATCCAATTGACCGTACAAGGTCAAACGATCTCGAGCAACTTCGGTACGCCGGAGAGTGCGCAGTTCAATATGGAGCAGCTCATCACGGCTGGTTTGGAAAACATCTTGTTGACCGATGAAACCAAAACCTTGGAGCCGCAGGAGCGTCAGCTACTCGAGGAATTGAGCGACATCAGCTTGAAATACTATACCGAACTCAAAGAGCACCCGCTCTTCACCGAGTTCTTAGAAGAGATGAGTCCACTCAAGTACTACGGTATGGCGAACATCGGTTCACGCCCGTCTAAGCGTGGCAAGGCCAAGAAGCTTGAGCTGGACGACCTCAGAGCCATTCCGTTTGTGGGGGCTTGGTCGCAGTTGAAGATGAATATTCCTGGCTTTTATGGTCTGGGTAAGGCCTTCCAAGATTTGAGCGAAGCGGGTAGGTTGCATGAAGTGCAAAGTCTTTACCGCAAGTCCAAATTCTTCCGCACCCTCATTGAGAACTCGATGCAGAGTATGTGTAAGACCTTCTTCCCGTTGACTTCATATATGGCGGACGATGCCAAATTTGGTGCCTTCTGGGGAGTGCTCAACGATGAGTTCGAGCGCACAGAGAAGTTTGTGTTGAAGGTTAGCGGACAGCCGGAATTATTGAGCAATAACCCTGGCATCAAGGCTTCCATTGCTTTGCGTGAGAACATTGTGCTTCCACTGCTGGTCATTCAGCAATATGCGTTGATCACGTTGCGCGAGCAGAACCTCAGTGATGAGGTGCGTGCGAAGTATGAGAAGATGGTAGTGCGTTCCCTCTATGGAAACATCAATGCCTCTCGAAACAGCGCGTAGCGCAAAATTGTACACTCCATAAAAAAGGCGCCCGCAGGGCGCCTTTTTTTATTCTTGGAATTTCAAGTCGTACCGCCAGCCGGCGTATATCTGACGACCCATAATGGGCCCCCAAACTACGGAGGCATCGAATCGCCCGTCAAACGGTAAGTCGCCGCCTACCACAGGGTTTAATTGGCGAATATTTAACGCATTTTGAATCCCTACGTAAATCTGTCCGAAAGCCGGCCTGTCCTTGCTAATCTGACCGTTGAGCATGGTGAAAGCCGGGCTGCGATTATCGTATCCATCATCCGGCAGTCGTTGCGAGCTGTTGTATGTAGCGTTGATTTCAATGCCCATTCCTTTTCTGCCTGAGTAGCTGGCTCCAACATAAACCAGGTGAGGCACGTTGAGAATGACTTCTTCAAGAGCTAAGGGGTTCTCGCGGTACGTATTCAAATCACGCTGCTTAACGTCCTGGTAGCGATAAGCGACTTTTACTAAGGTTCTGTGGAATAGCTCGTATTGCCCTCCTAATTGCGCTGAGAGAGAATAGGGGCTATACATCAACATTTGACCGATATTATCATATTGCCTACTGTAGGGGTCTCCTGGAGTCTCGATTCTCATTGTATCCGTGCTGCCGTCTAAATCAACCACGACTTTTGAGTCGAATTGGGTATAATAGATGTCGGCATACCATTGTAATTCTTTATACAACACGTCCTTGTTCCAGGCTACACCTACACCATAGGTAGTGCCACTTTCAATGGGAACTACATTTCCTTCTAAGAGTACGTGTCTATTGTTCGCCATGTAGCCCATGTATTCAGCGCCAAGGGTGGCTACTCTATACGAATAGCTTGCTTGACTTCTGAAAGACCAGGCCTTGTGATTGTACTTGAGGTGGAGTCTAGGCACATAGTAAAAGTTCCTTCCTACTCGTGGCCCGACCATTACTCGGTCATAACGTTGTCCCAGAATCATACTCAATCCTTCGCCATCTGGCGAGTTTACATAACTGTACTCCCCGTAAATACCTGTGACGAGCCCGTCGTAATCGCCATTATATCCCCACATATCTTGGCGTATGAAGAAATTATTGAAATCCAATCCTCCTTTCAAGGTGTGACGTGTGTCGAAGATATTGTCTTGGAAGATCAAGTTTCCATACAGACGCTGCTCTTTTCCGGTAAAGACACGGTTGCCGAAGTAACTGTCCAAATCTTGGTAGACTGCACTTAGCTGTGTGCCTATGCTCCGGTTGATACCGCCATTAAGGAAATAACCGCGTTTCGCCCAAAGTTCATACCTGTTGGTTTGTAGTTCATGCGACCAGATCGGAACAAGGGTAGGGTATCCGTACAACGTGCTGCCCCCAATGTTCTTGATGGCGCTCGCTTTAAGGCCAAATTGGGCCTCGCTAAACTTACCATTGTGCTTCCACGCATTTTGAACGAAAATATGCTGCGACAAAGGCGAATCTAAATACCCGTCATTGTTGCCGTCCCAGCGGAACAGTTGCTGCCGTCCGTGAACCATCACATTCGAGGACCATCGCTCATTTTGCTTCCAAGTATAGATGGCGTTTTGCTCAAAGCGACCGGGGCCGGCGAACAAGTTGAAGTGTGCCTTCTGCTTGGTGAAGCTTGGGCGGAGCTCGTAATTGATTTGACCGCTCATCGCTCCCGCTCCATTTACCACGCTACCAGGACCTTTGGTCAATTGAATACTTTGGATCCATGCGCCAGGAATAAGGGCCAGACCTAGGACCGACGACAGTCCACCCATGGTTTGTAGGTTACCTCGGGTATAGAGCGCGTATGGGCCTTCCAATCCAAGGAGCCTGATTTGCCTAGTACCGGTTACAGCATCGGTAAAAGAGGCCGAAATAGAAGCGTTGGTTTCAAAGCTTTCGCTGAGGTCACAACAAGCTGCTTTGCGCAGCTCCACTTCCGAGATGAGTTCTTGGCTAAGAATGGCTTTCTTGGAAAGAGATACACCGGGGTCACGGTCAATGGCAACCTCTTCGAGTGTTTCGAATAGTTCTATCGAGGACGTATCCACGACTTGAGCGCTCATCGACCCTACGGAAAGTAGGCCGATCAACACTCGTAAATAACGAAAAGTCATGGCTTAGTGCTTATGCTTTCCGCCGTGTGCGTGGTGCTCCTCGTGTGTTTCGCCAGGTTTGCAGAGTGGATCACCCAAGCCGTGCGAAGCTCTTAAATCAGCATCTCTGTATCTGCAGCATCCGTGGATGTTCGCATATTGCTCGTCTGTGGCCAAATGATCTTTAACATCATGACCCGCTTCGTTGATGGATGCGATGATTTCCTCTTCGGAAACTTTGTCGTTGCGGAATGCCAAGGTTAATTGGTGCGTTTCACGGTCCCAATCTGCTTTTTTAACTCCTGGCAAGTAGGCTGCATTTTCGATGCGCTCCTCACACATGCCACAAAGTCCGTCGACTTCAATGGTAGTTTCAGTGAATTTGTTTTGTGCCCCTAGGGCCATTGCGCTACACAGCGCGATAGATATAAATAATGATTTCATTGTACTTGATTTTTTGTGAATTAAGGATGTTGCAAAGGACATTCCTGAAATCACGCGTACAATGTCAATCTATGAAGAGCGATATAGAGTGGAGGTCCTGTCGATTGCACTACACCAGTAGTGTTCCAGATAGGACCGTCTATATGTTGACGCTCTGTGTATTGAACAATTTCAGGTGTGATAAAAGGCAGTGCAACGCTTACCTCACTGCTTTTGACCATCAGGTCTAGAGAGGTGTAGGTCGTTTCGCAGCAATCTTCTTCACTTTTTTCTGTCTCTGTGCCACATGAGCTGGTTTCAGTATGGCAGCAGGAAGGTTCCGTATTAACGGTATGATGATCCTCGTGTGTAATGCCGAGGTGCACAGAACTTTCATGCTGACAGAAATGCAATAATCCTACTGCACCGGTGGAAACCACGGTGTAAAAGAGTGTGAAAACCAGTAGGATGAACCTTCTCATGAAGACAAAATTACTCAATACATTAGCCTTAAATGCAAAAACTATGCAAAAAGTACTCTTACTAGGATCTGGAGAATTGGGTAAAGAAGTAGTCATCGCTCTGCAACGATTGGGTTGTACAGTGGTGGCATGCGATGCCTATGAAGGTGCACCGGCCATGCAGGTAGCGGATCATTTTGAAGTGTTTTCTATGTTGGACGGAGATGCGCTCGAGGCGGCGGTGAAGAAACACGCCCCGGATATCATCGTCCCGGAAGTAGAGAGTATTCGTACGGATAAATTGTATGAGTTTGAGCAAGCTGGCATTCAGGTGACTCCGTCAGCAAAAGCGGCCAATTTCACCATGAATCGCAAGCTTATTCGCGATTTGGCAGCCAAGGAATTGGGCTTGCGCACTGCGCCTTATGCTTATGCCACGAACATAGAAGAGTTTGAATCGGCTGTGAAAGAAATAGGTTTGCCTTGTGTGGTGAAGCCGTTGATGTCCAGTTCGGGTAAAGGGCAGAGTGTGGTGAAGAATGCCAGTGAATTGGAAGCGGCCTTTACTTATGCCATGGAGGGAAGCCGAGGCGATTTGAAAGAAATAATCGTGGAAGGATTCATTGATTTTCATACAGAAATCACCTTGTTAACGGTTACCCAGAAACACGGGACAACGTTGTTTTGTGCACCTATTGGGCACCGTCAGGAAAGAGGCGATTACCAAGAAAGCTGGCAGCCTTGTGCTATGGACACGGCACAACTGCTCGAGGCACAAAGTATGGCCAAGAAGGTGACGGAGGCGCTTGGAGGTGCTGGTATTTGGGGTATTGAGTTTTTCTTGGGGGATGATGCCGTGTACTTCTCAGAACTTAGCCCGCGCCCTCATGATACAGGCATGGTCACCTTAGCAGGCACTCAAAATTTCAACGAATTTGAATTGCATGCTCGTGCATTGTTGGGCTTGTCTATTCCCGAGATTGAATTGAGATATCCCGGGGTTAGTGCGGTAGTCCTAGCTGAAAAAGACGGTGAGCCGGTATATGGCGGATTAGATAAAGCTAGTGCTGAGCCACAGGCTGATTTCAAGATTTTCGGGAAACCTACCACTCGCCCTTACCGTCGTATGGCGGTAGCGTTGGCTTATGATAGAACCGGTGAAGAATCTATGGAGGCGCTAAGAGAAAGAGCGGCTCGAATTGCCTCTTTTATTACAGTGCATTAATCTTAGCGCGAATAGCCTCCTCGAATTTGTGGATGCCCTCTGTATTTAGCCCATCGAGTACTTCTCCTTGCATTCGATGATAGCGGAGGCCTCGCTTGAAAGCATCGACTATGTTGGGGTTACTACTTTTTAGGTAGTTGATGGAACTGTAAGAGAACAGCGCCACGCTATGGTGGTCTGTGATTTCAAGAAGCGCCCCATCGTTAATAGTCAAGTAGTCGCACAACGTCATTTGGTAGGGTTGCCCCTGTGCGGTTTGTTCTTTTTTGATATCCTCGACCAATTCTGCCAACACCTCTTCTAATTCATTTTTCATGGCGGTGACCAACCGATCACTGGCTAAATTCATGGTTTTGATGTACTGGATTTGATTGATCAAATTATCGAATGAGGAAAGCGTCCAAAATTCGGTCACCTTTAATTGACGGCTTAATTGGCTCAATTCCCTTCCCTTATCAAACAGCATGCTTGGCGCATGAGAAGGATCAAACCTATCGTTGCGACGCATGTGCTCGTGGTTCCATAAATAAAACCTGAAGGCACTGAGGGTAGGGCGGTCCATGTAGCGATAAATGGGTACTTCCTTGGCGATAAAATATAATTGGGCCCCGGGAACATTTACTGCTTGATTCAAATTACGCCTAGTATTATCCAGGTAAAAGTCGATATCGTCGTACCCCTTGATCGGAGGAAGGGTCGTACAAACCACCACCAACGAATTCTCCTCGGCATTCTTTCTCAAGGCATCGATACTCAGCGAAAAATGATCCGCCAATCGAATGAGCTCGTCGGTTGTTAATGGGGTGGTGCCTGTTCTTTTGCGGTACAGCGAAGCTCTTGAACATCCGAGGACTTCCATGAGTTCTACCGTGATTTTACGCTTACCTTTGGTGGAGCTAAAAATCTCGTCGAACAATTGGGTTTGGAATTCGTTCGGAGTATACATGGCCATTAACTTGAGAGCTAAAGTTAACTAATTGCACGAACCCTTGACCGCAACCTCCTTAGAATCTTCGGTTTTACATAATATTCCTGGGCAAATACTTCATTTACCTACTGGGGACATGTTGCCTATGACTACCCCTGAGTTGCGCAGAAGCAGCGGGAAATATTTGACGCTTCGTGGGTTGAGATTGACCAATGCGATCGTTCGTAAAGGCATTTTGCAGGTGGCAGGTAGTCCTTGGTTGCCGGGTTTTTGGAACCTGAGTGCGGAAAAAGCTGAGGTGGCGCTAAAGGCTTTTCAGGCGCAAGGCGCAACATGTACCTTGTTTTTATCGTTCACGGATGCCCCCGTAAGTTCCAAAGGGTGGCACAGTTACAAGGGTGATCCCTATATGGTGCTGCCTATTTCTTGGTCCAACTTTGAGGAATATGTGGCTGAGATGAAGAAAAAGTACCGCGCACGTGTTCGTAAGGTGCAAAAGAGCAATCAAGAAATACGCGTTGAAGTATTACCGAAAGAGGGACCTCAGTTTGAACAGTGCGTAGCCATGTTGGAGGCCACTTTGAGAGATAAGGTGGTGGCTTTACCGGGGAACTTGGAACATTTGCTAGGGACATTTAATCGATGTTTCGGTGGGTCGTTTAAGTTGTTTGGGTTTTGCAGTGGTGAGAAGCTGGTGGGTTTTATTTCCTGTATTGAAGATGGTCCCGTGCTTCGAGCCATGCATTTTGGTCAAAGTGATGATGCGCCTGAGGACTTTTACAGTTATGCGATGTTTACACTAATTGGACACGGAATAACGATCGGCGTACAAAACGTGCATTTAGGCAGGACCGCCACAGAAATCAAAAGCACCTATGGCGCCATACCGGAAGAGAACTATTTCTCCTTCTACAGCTCCAGTAGATTCTTCCAATTCTTGATGCGACTTGCGGATAAGTATTACCGTCCAAAGGCTTACACCTTGCGTAGTCCTTTTGGAGATGTCTCGAAATAGACTATCTTAACAGCAACAACAAAATACTACCTCATCATGAACGAAACGTATCGCAAGGTTTTCGAAAACAACAGAAAATGGATTGAAAGCCACACCTCTAAAAAACCTGATTTTTTTGAGCATTTAGCGAAAGGGCAAAGTCCAGAATTTCTTTTTATAAGCTGTGCTGATTCTAGGGTTCCTGTTAACAATATCATGGGGCTAGACCCCGGGGAAGTTTTTGTGCATCGAAATGTTGCCAATCTTGTGGTTAATACTGATATGAATATCCACAGTGTAATTCTTTACGCTATTATGCATTTAAAAGTGAAGCATGTTGTAGTCTGTGGTCATTATAATTGCGGCGGTGTTGCTGCTGCAATGGGAAATCAAAGCCTAGGGTTAATAGACGGATGGTTACGAGAGATTAGGGATGTTTATAGGCTTCACGCAACAGAACTTGACGCGATAAAGGATGAAGGTGCCCGTTATAATCGCCTTATCGAATTAAATGTATTTGAGCAGTGTAACAACATTCTCAAGACGGAGTACTTTCAAAAAAGTCATGCAGATGGCGGTGCTCCATCTGTGCATGGCTGGGTCTTTGACATTTCGAAAGGTGAATTAATAGATCTTGATTACGATTATAAGGGTCAGATGGATAGAATGAAGTCCATCTATGACATCAATGGATAAAACTGAAATATTTTCAAATAAATGGGGCGCCTTTACTGTAGCAAGTAGAGGCGCTTCTTTGTTGTCGTTGAAAATAGGAGGGAGAGAATTGCTCCACGATTTTGGCGATCAGTGGCACCAGTGGGCCGCTGGTGCGGTGATGTTCCCATTTCCAGTACGCATGGCATCAGGGACGACCATGGTGTTCGAAGGAACTGAATATCATTGGCCAATCAACGATGAGAGACACCGCGCGGCGTTGCACGGCTTTACGCCTTGGGAGGAATTTGAATTGGCCAAACTGCCGGACGGTATACAAGCAAGCTGGAACTATGATGGTTCGAAAGAACATTATCCTTTTCCGTGCCGATTAACCATTCGTTACACCCTTGATGAGGAGGGACTAACTCTTAGTGGACGTGTTGAGAATCTTGGCAAGGCAAATTTACCTTTTCATATGGGGTGGCATCCCTATTTCAAGACCAATGCTCCAGCGTTACACCCAGCGCCGGACCATCGATTGAAGAAGAACGAAGTAAGCCATCCGGGCGAAAAGATTCCTTTTGAAAGTTTTGATTGGACCGAAGAAGTGGACGGCGCCTTTTTTATGGATTCCATCGAGCTCGGGGATGTTACCATCCAACCGCTATCCACCATTACTCAGGTATTCCGACCTGCGGACGCCCCATTTGTGGCTATTGAGCCGATCACAGGCCTAGGCCACCCAGATTTCCCCTGGCGCACCGTACCGCCAGGAGGAGCAGATGAGGTGGTGACTATTATCGGTTTGAAGCATCGATAAAGGCTTTTAATTCGGTTTTGCTAATAAGCGGGTTAGCGCCTTCTTTGCTGGCGACCATAGCGCCAAGGGCAGCGGCGTAATCTAGTGTTAGTTGCGGCTCCAATAGGTGCGAAATGCCAAAGAGCATGGCGGCTAGAAAGCTATCCCCGGCACCCACGGTATCTTTTACCGTTACTGGAAAAACCTTGCTTTGAAGTGCACCAAGATTATTCACCCAAAGCGCGCCTTGGCTACCTCTCGTTACGATGAGTTCTTGGGTACCGAATGTATGGTGCATGGCTTCAAAACCTAGCTCGGGATCGGTATTTAATTGTAGCCACTCAGCAAGCAGTGCGTATTCATCTTCATTCACTTTGACGATTTCGGTGCCTTCAAGTAGTTCTAGTATGTGTTCTGAATCGATAAAGGGTGCTCTGAGGTTGAGGTCAAACACGCGAATGCTGGCTTGAGCTCTGAGTACTTTTAAAGCTTCGTAACTGTCTTTATTTCTAGTCGCTAAAGACCCGTGCAAGAGTAGGTCGCCCGGCTCCCATGAAATTTCAGGCGTACTAATGAAATCCCAAGCGCTTGGTTCGTCAATGGTGTAGCTTACCTCTGAAGGATTGGAGGTGTCCACCGTGACCGTTCCAGTGGGGTGCTCGCTTTTGGTGATGAATTCAGTATTGACACCGCGCTCTTGTATAATATCGAGCAGTCTCCCACCGCGCTCATCATCGCCAATAGCTGAAATGACGGCACTTTCTAGCCCCAAATTCTGCGCATGAATGGCGACGTTCATGGGTGCTCCACCCGGCTTCGCGCTGCTGGGTAAGAGGTCCCACAATACTTCGCCAAAGCAATAGAGTTTAGGCATCTTTCGAGGTTAATTGGTCTTGCAGTTCCTCCAAACTTACGCCCTTGGTTTCCGGCATCATGAAATGCGTAAATAACAATTGTAGCATCATAAAGGCTGCGAAGAAGGCGAATACGGTCCATCCTGGGAACGCTTCGATCACTACCTCACCGAGCATGGTGATCAGTGCGGCGAACACCCAGTGCGTTCCAGTACCCCAAGCTTGACCGGCCGCGCGTACGCTGTTCGGGAAGATTTCGGAGATGAATACCCAGATGACGGCACCTTGACCTACTGCATGGGAAGCGATGAACGTGAGAATGAAAAATAGGTTGAACCCTGCTGAAGCCTCAGTTTTGAACCCATAGGCCACCATCGCTAGGGAGATGATATAGCCTACTGAGCCGATGTACATGAGCGATTTACGCCCCATTCGATCGATGAGATAAAGTCCTACAAAGGTGAAGATGAGGTTGGTTCCGCCGATAGAGATGGAGGAGAGGAGGGAGTCCGACGAGGCAAATCCTGCATTCTCCAAAATCACCGGTGCGTAATACAGGATGAAGTTGATCCCGCTCAATTGGTTGAAGAAGGCAAGTAAGAAGGCCAAAAGGAGACTCTTGTTGTATTTGCCGCTGAAGACCCCTTTGCGTCTGGTTTCCTCTGAGGCATGGTTTTTTATAGTGTCCAATTCCGCTTGCGCTTTACCCGCATCACCATGAATAAGTTGCAGCGTAGCGAGGGCTCCTGCCTCGTCGTTTTGTTGGACGACGAGCCAGCGAGGAGAATTGGGCACTCCAAAAACCAATAGGCAATACAAAGCGGCAGGAATGGCTTCTACACCTAGCATCCAGCGCCAGTCGTTGCTGCCGCCAACGCCGTCGAGGAGGTAATTCGAGATAAAGGCGATGAGGATCCCGAAGACAATATTGAACTGGTACAATGCCACCAAACGGCCCCGTGATTTCGCGGAGCTGATTTCACTGATGTAAGTAGGGGCAGCGACCGTAGAGGCGCCGACGCCGACACCGCCAAGGAATCGGAAAAAGGAGAACATATAGGGATCGGTCGCTAATCCTGATCCTAGAGCACTTACTAGGTAAAGTACCCCCACCCAAATCAGGGTTTTCTTACGGCCGTATTTCTTGGTGGGAATACCACCGGCTAAAGAGCCCAGTACGGTGCCCCAAAGCGCCATTGACATGATAAATACGCCATGAAACCATGCGGAGGTTTGCCAAAGTTCTTTGATGGGTGCATTTGCACCGGAGATGACAACGGTATCAAAGCCAAACAAGAAGCCGGCTAAGGCCACCGTCAGGGACCAATTCCAAGTTTTGTTCATTTCAGAGTGAGTTAACGAGCTCACAATGTAATGAAATATTTTGCCCCTAGTATGCGGCGCTCAGCTGCATCCAATAGGCCCAAGTTTGACCCAATTCTGCTTGCAGTTTCGCCCGTTGGATTTGTGCTGTGGCGAAATAGCCGGTGCGCAAGTTGACCTTGATCAATTCGCTATCGCCGAGCACGAGTTTTTTCTGCTCTGCTTGAAGCAACAGGAATACGGACTCTTGGTTGGCAACGCTCGCTTTTACGGCGGATTCAAGTTGGAGTAATTGGGAGGCCGTACTGCTCAGGGCATTGTTCCATTGATTCTCAATGGCTGAGCGCTCCCATTGGAAGCTTTCCAGTTGTAAGTTCTGGCTCTGCGTATAACCTCTTCCTTCTCTTAAGAATAACGGGATTCCCAGTTTGGCCTTGATCAACCGATTGTTCGCATCGACATCTTCTTGGCTCGGCAACGCTTCAAAATTACCGGGCATCAAGTAGGCTCCGCCTACGGCAACGGTAGGTTTGAGGTATTCTCGGGCCAATTGTCTCTTGAGCCGCAACTGCTCTTCTTTTTGATCGTTGTAGGTCCAAAGTGGGTGCTCCTTGCCCAATAAGGTGGTTTCCATTTGCTGAGGCAATTCGGCAGACGGTCGTACATAGGGTTGTAGGACAACAGGGCGTTCCTCTGCCGACCAAAGCCAGTTGCTCAAATCATATAAGGCCTTGACCGCCTTGCTCTGTGCGCTGTAGAAATCTGTTTCCCAAGTGCTAACCAAGGCTCGGGCGTCCAAGGTGTCCATCGCGGAGGCATCACCGGCCTCGAAAGCGTTAATGGTAAAGGCGTAGACTTCCATGGCGGCTTGCCAGGCTTCCTCATAGGCCTGAAGGTTTTGGTCTGCCTCAAACCACTTCCAATAGGATTGGACAGCTTTGGTCAATAATTCGTTGCGGTACAGCTCTGCCTCTGCGGCACTGAGTTCGACTCCGGCTTTTGCCAAGGCGAGGTCGGTACGGCGCACATCTGTCAACAATCCTTTACCGAGGTTGATCATACCGCCGATGGCGAACAAGCCCTCAGGAGGGAGTTTGTCTTGCGGATTGGTATAGAGTCCATCGATGCTGTTCCAATCTAGTTGCAGTTGGACCGGGCTGGCCGTCGCACTGCTCAGTTGAACTCCGGGTCTGCGATAGTATTGTTCCCCATTGAATTCTTTGCTGGCCAAAGTACCGCTGATATAGGGGTCGAAGGCACCGCGTGCCTTTCGCAATTCGGCTTTGGCAATAGGGAGTTTGTTGCCCACAGCTTTCAATAGCGGGTGGTTTTGATCTACCCACTGAATGAATTCATCGACCGTCAGTACGCTATCGACCTCTTTGAGTTGGGCCGAAAGTGTGGCTGAGAAGAAGGAGAGTCCAATAAAGAGAAAACGCTTCGCCATTATTTCAACTTGAGTTTTGGTTTGTCCAATTTCTCTTTGGCCTGCACCGGCTCATAGTAGTCCGGAGGGAAGGTGTTGAGCTGACGCCACATTTCGTACCACACCGGAACGGTGTTCAGTAGGGCAATTCCTCTGGCACCGGTTCCGGCACGCAAGTTTTGTGGCCACTCCTCGTCGGGCGCGACCAAAATGCGGTATTTGCCATTCTCATTGGTGATTCGGTCAATAGCAATGACCGTTCCGCTAAAGGTACCATAACTGGTATTTGGCCATCCTCTGAAGACAATGGCGGGCCAACCGTCGAATTGGAACATTACCCGGCTCCCTTCATGAATTAAAGGCATGTCCATGGGGCTGATGTAGAGTTCAACGGCCAATTCGTATGCGGTAGGCACGATGGTAGCCAAAGGTGTGCCCTCATTTACGGTTTCGCCGATCCCCTGCTTTTTCACCTTGGCGAGCATCCCTGTCTGTGGCGCCAAGATGTAATAGTAGCCGCTGCGCACTTGGTAGTTACGCAAGGTATTTTGAAGCTTCGCGAGTTCACCTTGGCTGGCCGCTAGTGCACCTTGGGCCGTGGCGAGCTCGCTTTGTGCTTTCGAAATTTTCTCCAAATAGGCATTGCTGTTGTTGCCCAATTCTAATTTGGCATCGAGCTGCTTGTTTTTGCTCATTTCCCACTTCTGTTGCGCTTCCTGAGTTTTTGCGGTGCTTTGAGCTAGTTTCACGCGGTATTGTTCTACCTCCGTACGACTCTTAAGGCCTTGATTGAAGAGTTGCTCGAAACGATCTGCCTGGTCTTGTGCGACCTTTAGGTTTTGAGCCTCAGCCGCATAGTTGGCCGAATCTGCCTGTGCTGCAGCGCGCGCAGCCTGTAGTTTGAAAGTCAAGCTTTGGGCACTAATCTGTTGATTGGTGCGCAAGGTTTGCACCAAGGATTCTAGGGCGCTGACCTTAGCAACATAGCTAGCTACGCCGTTTTGCTTGGCGTCCAATTGTTCTTGGGTGCGTGCAATGAGCTCAGGATCCAAGTATTCGTTCTTGATTTCCTGAAGTCTAGCGATCGTGTCGCCTCGCTCCACGAGGTCTCCTTCCACTGCGTACCATTGAGCGATTTGGCCGGCGATGGCGGCTTGAATCTCACTAGGGCGCTGTTCGGGCTGTCGCATGGTCACGGTTCCTTTGGCCTGGATGTTTTGGGTCCAAGGAAGGAAGAGGCTGCCTAGACTTACGAAAGCGGCGATGAAGAAGGTGCGCTTCACCTTAGGACCGATGAAAGGATTGTCCAGCTTCTCGAAGCTCTTGTATCGCTTTGGGTCTAATCGGTCGTTAATTCTGTTCTTCGAAATATTTAGCATAGCTTATAGTTCGATGGTTAGGGTACTGTTCTCTTTAACGGTCGGCAGGTTGGATGCCGCCACTAGCGTCCAAGGCTGGCTTGGGTCCCAGATGAATTCAACAATGCTCTTCCGCTCTATGGGGTCGAACAGGTGGAAGATGTCGTCGAGTAAGAGCAAGCGTGGGCGAACGACTATGGCTCGTGCCAGAAGGATGCGTTCCACCAAACTACTTGAAAGTGGCCTGGCCGTCGGGCCCACCATTGTTTCATAGCCCTTGGGGAGGGATTTGATAAAACTTTGGAGTCCCAGGCCTTGCACGGCCCATTCCACATCACTTAGCTCAATTTCGGGTCTTCCCAAGGTGATGTTCTCCACAAGCGTTCCCTCAAAAAGGTCTTCGCTTAGAAAGCAATCTCCCACGTGATAACGTAGGTCGGCCGTATTAAGGTTGCCGGAGGGATAGCCGTTAAAACTGACTGTTCCATGGGTGGGTTCGTACTGTACGGCCAGTAATCGCAATAGAGTGGACTTGCCCGAGCCATTGGGTCCAGTGATCACCGCACGAGCACCGGACGGAATGTTGAGGTTTAAGTTGTTTAGGATGGCACGAGATCCGTCCTCGGAAGTGTAGGTGAGGTCCTTCAGCTCCAAAGAAGCGCCCATACCCGTATCAATGGTATCGAAAAGCATGGCGCCTTGGTCTTCCTCGAGTGGGATGTTGGTTACAATACTCATCTTTTCCACGGCGGTGAGTACATCGTAAATAGGCTCCATGGTGAAAATGAGTTTCTCGGCAGAGTTGATGATAAGGATGATGACGATTTCTGAAGCAACGAATTGGCCCACATTAATCTCATTTTGAATCACCAAAAGTCCACCGATGATCAACAAACCGAGTGTTACAAAGGCTTTGAAACCTACGATATTCGCGTATTGAAAGATCAAAACTTTCCAGTGACGCTTTCGGTGTTCGAGGTAGCTATTGACCAATTCATCGGTGCGCTCCAAAGGCAATTCGGTGTGTCCGGCCCGCTTGAAGGTGTCCATGGTGCGAGCGATTTCTTTCAGCCAGTGTGCGATCTTGTATTTGTAGGTGCTCTCTTGCATACTACTATCTAGTCCTCTAGGCCCCGTATAGTATAGAATAGCAACCAAGACAATGATCAAAGCCACACCAAAGGTGATGAAGAAGGGGTGGTAGGTACTCAAAAGGATGAGGCCTATGAGGATTTGTAATGACGAGGCGCTGAAGTCCATGAGTATCTTGGAGAGGCCTTTTTGCACGTTTAGCGTATCAAAGAATCTGTTGATGAGCTCGGGTGGATATTGCCCTCGGATGGAGGCGTTTTGGAATCTTGGAATTCTGTAGGTGAATTCAAAAGCGGCACGCGTGAAGATGCGTTGCTGTAAGATTTCACTGATGGACAATTGTAAAATCTGCAACACACCACCCACCAGTACCCCTGCTGTGACCACAGCACTGAGAATGATCCAACTCGTACTCACCATTCCGGCCTGAATCAAGCCAATGATGGCTTGCACGCCCAACGGTAAGCTGAGGTTTACAATGGCATAAAACAATGCGTAGGCATATAGGTACATGATGTCTCGGCGGTCCTCCGAGAGCATCGCAATAAATTTCTGGAAAGGGTTTTTGGTCATCGCTTTTGAATCGAGTTAAGGGTCATTTCGGTTAGAAATTCAACAATGGCGCCACGGCCAGTGGCAGCGTCGGAGAGGCGTGGTAGGTGTTCGGTGAAAAACTGCTGGCTTTGGGCCGCGGAAATCACGGTTGAAAACAAGCTGTGTGGGTATTTGTAGTCGGGGTTAATCTGTAAGGCAAGATTTCCCAGGGTGTCGCAGATGCGTTTGTACCCAAGAAAGTAACCTTCTTCATTTTCAGCATCAACTTCTTTGGTCAAGTAGATTTTTGGGTATTCTGCCACAACCAGATGTTGAAGGGTGCCTTCGTCAATATGAGGGATGCGCTCATCTTCATCCATAGGTAAAACCAGTAGCTCGATGGCTCGCTTGAGTTTGTCCTCGGCGCTATTTAGCATCATGAATTCCTGTGCCATTTTGACCTCAAGCCAGCCCCAGTACCAGTTAATGAGGTAGGCGAGGAGCTGGTGTTTGTTTTGGAAGTAGCGGTAGACACTTGCTTCAGTGCTTTCTATCGCGAGTCCAATTTTTTTAAAGGTCAGATGCTCATACCCCATCTCTTCCATGAGTTCTATACTCTTGGAAAGGATGCGTTTGCCGAGGTCAGTCTCCTCCGGATTCTTATTGTAGAGCTTGGCGCTCACTGAAATATTCAGTGCATTCATATGATATTAACGCTAAAGTCAATTAATTGTTTAACACTGCAAATATAATAGTATTACTATCATTTATGCAAATCCACCGAATAAGACTACCTTCGCATCGCGTTCTATGATGATCGCGCCTAATACCACTTTATGACATTTGATTCCTTAGGACTCGATTCTCGAATCCTAGCCGCCTTGAAAAATCAAGGTTATACCACTCCAACCCCCATTCAAGCTCAGAGTATCCCCATTCTTTTGGAAGGGTACGATTTACTGGGTACCGCACAGACCGGTACAGGGAAAACAGCTGCCTTTACCATTCCGATTATTGAGCATTTGCTCCAAGCTAAATCCTTTAAGACTAGAAAAATTAAAGCCTTGGTCGTGACTCCCACCCGCGAGCTTGCACTCCAGGTAGGAGAAAATGCCAAGCGCTATAGCCACGGTACAGGATTGCGCACAGCGGTGATTTTTGGCGGTGTAGGTCAAAACCCACAAGTGGATCAGTTGAAAAAGGGTGTAGACTATTTGGTCGCCACTCCAGGAAGACTTTTAGATCTGCATCAGCAAGGCTTTATTGATCTGAGGTTCTTGACGCACTTTGTGCTCGATGAGGCAGATCAAATGTTGGACATGGGATTCATCCATGATATCCGCAAGCTATTGAAGATCATTCCTCAAAAGCGCCAGAGTTTGTTCTTCTCGGCCACTATGCCAAAGGACATCATCTCCTTGAGCGAGCAAATCCTCAAGCCAAACTATAAGCAGGTACGCATTGCCGTGGCGAAGCCCACTGCGGAGCGTGTCTCGCAAGAAGTGTACTACGTCTCCAAAAAGGAAAAGCCGGCTTTGTTGGTCGAGTTGTTGAAGTCTTTCGACGGAGAAACGCTGGTCTTTGGGCGCACTAAACACGGCTGTGATAAGGTCGTTCGTATTCTGTCCAAAAAAGGCATTAAGGCTGCTGCCATTCATGGAAACAAGAGTCAAAATGCACGTCAGAAGGCGCTCAAAGGGTTCAAGGCCGGGGAATTGCAAGTCTTAGTGGCCACCGATATTGCGGCTCGTGGCATTGATATTTCTGGATTGGAATATGTAGTGAACTATGAACTGCCCAATATTCCAGAAACCTATGTACACCGTATCGGGCGTACGGGTCGTGCAGATGCCTCAGGGAGCAGCGTATCTTTCTGTTCGGCGGACGAGCGGGAGTATCTGAAGGATATCGAGAAGCTGATAAAATTGGACATACCTCTGATCGAAGATCATCCATTTGCGGCTGGTGCTGCAGAGGAGTGGGCAGATCCTGAAAATCGTAAGCCTAAAAAGCAGGGCCAGCGCGGTCCTCGACCTAGGCGTGGGGGTAAGCCAATATCAGATCGTCAAAAAGGCCCTCGTGGTGCCGGCGGCGGTAAGCGCAAGCCTCGGAGAAGATTCTAATACATATTCTGAATCGTCACATCGGCGAGAATGAAAACCTTCGCGCACCTTCGGTGCTCGCATCTACTCAACCGATGTACAAGGCGAGAATGAAAACCTTCGCGCACCTTCGGTGCTCGACTCGCTGCTGCGCAGCTGAAGTTTTCTTTCTCTGGCCCCGTGTGGAGTGGATCTTTCGTTCAAACAAAGCCAGCATCCGCTTCGCGTCTGCGGCATTTTTCTTCATCCAAAATCCTTAAGCAAGCTTCGGATTTTGTCTAAAGAAAAAGCCAGCGCAATTCTTGCGCTGGCTTTGTTCTTTCTCGGGATCACCAAGTGGAGCTGGCGAGAATCGAACTCGCGTCCAAACAAGGAAGCCTGAGGCTTTCTACATGCTTATCTTGTGATTAGGTTTTCGACCAATCTCTGAGCACAAGCACCCTAATCATGGCTTAGCCTCTAAACTTGAATTAGCCCGCGAGGCGAGAGCTAATTGCATTCCCGAATTTTCCACACCTCGTGATCAAGCGCCTCAGGACTTGGGCTCTTGCGAGATGTTCAGCTCCTACACCTAGTGTAGGATTAGCAAAATCGACATCCTGTCAGATTAAGCGGCCAAAGCGTAAGAATCTTCGCCAGTTATAAAAAGTGAAGCGGTGTATTAACGAGCTGCCCCTTCCGCGCTCGACATGCTTACATCAACCTTCGGCTTGCTGTCAAAACCAGTCAGCCCCGATGTAGAGGGCAAAGATACACCAATTCTATGCCAAAATTGTG
>CALDGA010000231.1 GCA_937942085.1 uncultured Flavobacteriales bacterium | reverse complement strand
ATGTACGATTATAGAGGTTTTGGAAAAAGTACAGGAACAACAAGAAACGAAGAAACCATGGCTGCAGATTATGATGCAATCATGTTGTGGTTGGAAGATCGAGCTCTAGAGTCAGATCGAATGGTTGTTTTTGCAAATTCTTTAGGTTCTTTACCAGCCGGTCCTGCCGCAGCAGGAGGATCTAGAATTCCAATTCAGAAGTTGGTACTAGAGGTCCCTCAAAGTTCTGCCAATGTGATTATGCAAAATTCCACGGGCTTAAGCCTTCCGTCATCCATGATTACGGAATACAATTTTGACATTGGTAAGAATATGGAAGACTACACAGAGCAATTACTGTGGATGCACGGTGCATTGGATGATGTGGCGCCATTAGAGACAGCTATGGGCGCAGTACAACGCCACAGTGGTTCATATTATAGGGAAGAGGTGTATCAAGACGCAGGTCACGGTCTTCGTTGGGATATTGGAACAGAAGAGTGGTCAAGGGTTTTACATGAATTTATTCTTCACTAATTTTGCGGGCTACGGGATGTAGCTCAGGTGGTAGAGTACACGTCTGGGGGGCGTGTGGTCGCAGGTTCAAGTCCTGTCATCCCGACAAATTATTTTGTAAGTAATTGAAAATCAGACTCGATTAGAGTCTGATTTCTTTTACTCCCCATATAACTCCCCAACGGACTCGCCAGTCTTTTCGCGCAGCAAAAAGCTGGCAACTAAAAATTTTTAGATGCTTGGTTTATAGTTGGTAAGGTCTTACTGATCCAAACTGTTCCCGTCCATTAATCCACCTTCACAAAAGATTTCTGGAAGAACCGATCCTCATCTCGAATCCTGATTACATAGTATCCGGCGTTAAGGTGGCCTACGTACAATGGGAAGGTGGTGGCAGAGGAAATTGGACCCTGATCCATCGATTCACCTAGCAGCGTTAGAATCTCATAAGAACCATTCATAGGATCGGTGAATTCAAGCGTCAATATATCGCCTTGTACGGGATTGGGGTAAAGCTTGGTCGCGTGCGATTGCCATTCGCTAAGCCCAACTTCATTGAGTGTATGAACGATGTCCAAGGTGTCCCCACAGGTATTGATCAACGATAGCGTAATCACATAATTCAAACTTGTGGTAGGATAGGTGTGGGAAATGCTCGTTGCAGGGGTGATGCTCTGTGTCCCATCGCCCCAATTCCATATGAGGGTTGTAGCTCCAGAAACGGTCGCAAAGAATTGGACCAGCATGCCGTTCGCACCGCTCGAGGCAATGGTAAAAGTGAAATTACCCACGAGCGGCGGACAAGTGGACACCACACTGGTATCGCTCCAGAGTGAGCCACAGGCATCTACAGCCGTCAAAACCACCGTGTAATTGCCTCCTGCAGCATAGGTATGGTTGGTCGTGAGCCCTACACCAGTGGTGCCGTCCCCGAAATCCCATTGATAATTGCCGAGATTGCTCGGGGTGGCCGTGAAGGTAAAGGTGTTGTTATTGGAGGTGGAGCTGAATCCAAGTATGATATTTGGACATACCGTCAAGGTGGTGGAAGTACTATTGCTGGTACCGCAGGCATCGGTAACTGTGAGTGTTACGGTATAATTGCCCGAACTCGAGTAGGTGTGCGAAGGATTGGAACCCTGTGCTGTGGCGCCATCACCAAAGTTCCAATTATAGGCTAAGCCGGCGCCCACGGAATTTCCGGCATTAAACAAAACCGTCAATCCGTTGGGTGAAGTGTTGAAATTGGCCACCACTGCACCACAGACCGTCAAAGTTGTCGAAATAGTATCGGATGAACCGCAATAGTTGTAAGCCACTTGCTGTACGTTGTAAATTCCAGGAATAGGATAGGTGTAGGTTGCTGAATCGCCCGTAGAGCTGTTTCCATCCCCCCAAATCCAAAGAATGGAATCCGAAGCGCTTCCCGTGGAAACGCCCGTAGCGGTGGTGCCACTTAGGCTCACGTTGCCCGCGGCGGTTACGGCGGGACATGGAACAGTCGTGAAGTTGATGGTAGCATTGGGGCTGATAAGGTTTGTAGTACAGCTGTCCCTTACAAAAACTGCATAGGTGGTATTTCCCGTGAGACCTGTAAGTGTCGTAGGGGAACTGGCCGGATTGATGATTTGTCCCGTTCCCAAGGTGAAGCCTACCGGACCGTATTCGAGAATGCTATTGGAGGCTGTGCCTTGCCAAGTGATGGTCGCGGTGTTGCTCGTCACGTTAGATGCGGTGAGCTGAACAGGAGCTGGACATGTGGAGGTTCCATCAATCTCGATATCGTCTATGGCGATGACCGCAGAGAAGCTCGTGAAAAAATTTCCAGTGCCCTTGCGTCCTTCCATTCGAATAATGACTGTATCGCCTTGGAATGCGTTCAAGGAATAGGTTTGTTTGGTCCAATTCCCCGAAGCAGAAGCGGTTTGCGATCCTACGATACTCCCCAATAAGATTTCGGGGCCTGAAGGCGTTCGGGCATATACATTCAAGCGATCGATGGCTTGACCATACATATGCCACCAAAAGCTTAACTCAGGGGTCAGAATAGTATTTAGGTCAATCATTGGTAAAACAATATTCGCCGTATCCGAAGTTGCGGTTTCAGGTCTCGTAAACATATAGCCGCTGGACCCGCCAGTATGATCGGAATTTGGCCCAGAAAAGGCTACGTGATCAAAACCGCTACGTGCACCGGACCAATAATAGCCTGATGTTTCTAATCTGCTAAAACAATTCCCTATCTGTCCCGTGGGCAAAAATGGTGAGGGTCCCTGCCATTGATTATTGGTGAAATCGTTGGAATAAGGTGCTGTAAATACGGTACACGCCGTGTAGAAGGAAGGTCCGCGCACCCAAATACTCTTATCGTTCGCCCCACAGGAATCTCGAACTTCCCAGCGGTATTTTTTATTGGGCTGCAAACCGCTGAGCACGGCATCAGAGGAATTCGTTGTAATAATGGTCCAATTCGACGCATTCACCCTTTGGTACCGAACCTGATGATAGGAGGCTCCGCCGCTCGACCAATCCAAATTTACGCCCGTAGTCGTGGTGGAGAGTACTTTGAGAAATTTCGGTCGTGGACATGTTGGTGCCTCATCTACCTTGATGTCGTCAATGGAAAGTTGCTGGTAGCGTGTGGTTTGAACAGCGGTATACCGAAACTTTATTCGGACGGTATCAGAAGAGAATTGGGCCAACGGAATAATGATCTCTTTCCATGGGGAGGTTTGCGTGGCTTGGAGGTTGCCTGAAGTGTCTAAAATACTCGTGGTTGTACCGTCCAAGGTTTCGATCAAAACCGATAAATCTCCAATGGTTTTTTGATTGGAGTAGGCGTGCAGCCAAAACGAGAGCTCTGGAGTGGTCAAAGAATCCAAGCTAATCCATGGAGTGATCAACATTGGCTTGAAAGGGGAGACGCTCAATGAGTTGCTGTGGTTAATGGCCAAATATTTCCCGGATCCCGAAGGGGTGTGGTCTGTATTGGGTCCTGAATCGCCATTGTACGGGCCGCTACACACTTTCCAATAATGAATAACAGAAGCACTATCGGAAAAGCAGGGATCTAATGTCCCTTGCTCAGTCCAGTCCGTCGTAGCAGTCCAAGAATTCCCTTCAAAATCCTCTTCCCAAGGGGCTGCAAAGACGCCACAATCCGTTTGGATGGTAATGTGCGAGGACCAATCTGAGGTATCTCCGGGGGCACAGATCGCACGTACTCTTAAGGTATAAGTGGTATTCGCGGCTAATCCGGTGTAATTAAAGGTAGTCCCGGAGGTGATGCTGGTGGTTCCGCTAGAGGGTACTCCATTTCCCTGAGCATATTGTACTTCATAGGTCGATTGAGGATTCAGTGTGCGCCATTCAACTACCGCATTGGCGACTCCTTTCGATGCAATACGAAGGTCTAGCGGGACCCTACACGAGCCGTCCCATTCTGTGATGGACAGATCGTCCAAGCTGGCGCGGCAGTTCGCTCCATTGAATTGGGCTGAGATTTGGCGTTGGGCGGTAAAGCGGAATTGGACCGTATCATCAATAAAACCATCCAACGGGATTATGAATTCATGCCACGGGCTAGATTGACTGACAAAACCACCTGAATTTCCGAGAATGCTATCCATAGGGGTCCAATTCGCCACTCCATTCTCCCTCACATCAACACGCAGCATATTGATCTCCGAACCATACAGGTGGTACCAGAAGGATAACTGAGGTGCGGTATCGTTTGCCAATGAAATCAGTGGTGTAATGAGCTTTGCCTCGAAATCGCTAAAGGCATACACAGTATTATCTGCACTTAGATAGCCATTGCCTCCACTGGTATGGTCTCCAGAGGGCCCCGTTAGTGAATTACTCCCGCCCGTAACGGTTGGAGCTTTAATCCAAGTAAATCCGGAATCACGCTCCCAACAACTGTTGATACTTCCTTGATTAAAAAAACTCGTAGGGGGAAACCAACCGCCGCCAGTGCCTGAAAAGGCTTCGGAATAGGGCGTGGTTTGGATGCACTGGGCCAACATACGAGGTGTAGTCAAACTCAAGGCTAGAATTAAAAAGGCTGTACGTATGTATTTTTTTGACAAGGTATTAGCGGTAATGTGATGTTCTCATAACACTAAGTCAGCGAAGGAGTTCAAATCCTATTTAATTAATCAATAGATAGTCCGTATCTTCCCTAAAATCACTCGAAACAACACCATGACCACCACCACCTTAGTTCTCGTTCTCGTAGGCTTCACTATCGTCGGAATTTTATTGGGAAGAATGACCTCTAAAAAATCTGTGGACGACTTTGCCTTAAGCGGTAGAAGCATGGGCTTTTTCCCGTCCTTGATGACCCTAAGCGGAACGTTTGTGAGTGCTGTGACGCTGATGGTTTATACCAGTTTTGTCTACATCTACGGAATTTCCGCGGCCTGGATATTCATAGGTTATACAATTGGTTTCCTGATATTTATACCTTTTGCCTTAAAGCTATATAGATTGGGAGTTGAGCACGGCTTCTTCACCTTGACGGATTACTTCGTCTTTCGGTACGGCCGCAAAACGGCCCGCTGGGTGATCGGCACCATCTTCGTGTGGTACGTGGGCTTGTTGAGTACCCAATTACTGGTCGGATCCAACCTTCTCAACGAACTCGGCGGCATCCCCGTGAACATCGCCAAGGTGAGCATGCTGGTCTGTGTATTAACCTATCTATTGGTCGGGGGATTCGGATCGGTGGTAAAGACCGACATGTTCCAATTCATGGTCATCTTCCTGGTACTTATCCTGGTCAGTTTAACCATACAACAAGGGGGAGAGGTGCCGGAAGAAATGTACGAGCCCTTTAATGCGGGTCCCGTAAATATCGTTGCGTTTTTGCTGCTGGGAATCCTCACGCCCTTTGCCACTCAGGATTATTGGCAAAAGGTGTTCGCGATGAAGAGCGAAAAGGTCGTCAAACAGAGTTTTGGCGTAGGGGCAGGGGTGAACATCCTGTTGACGGTGGCACTCACTTATGTAGGCTTGATAGCAAGGGCCCAATTTCCTATTTCAGAAGGCATCACCAATGAGCATGCGGAAATGATGGTGTTGCGGACCTTTACGGAATTGGTCCCACCAGAATTTCAAATTGCCGTACTCATCGCCTTTTTCGCAGCCATCCTTAGCACTTCAGATACCTATTTGTTCCTGCTTAGCTTGAATGTCACGAACGATCTATTCCCGAACAAGGAGGAAAGTGCACAGGAGGGCATTCAACGCATTCGTAAGGCCTTGGTGGTCGTGGGGCTTCTCGCGCTACTCATCGCCCTGTTCTTCCAGCGAATAGAGGACATTGTGGTCACGTTTAAAGCGCTGGGTATAGGTATATCCCCAGTGATCTTCTATGAATGGGCCGGAAAGCACGACAAACAAAGTTTGGTACGTGCTCTTGTGGTCATGACCATCGTGAGCTTGTCCGCGAGTTTGTGGATGATGTATACTGCCGGTAAGATAGATCCCGCCATTGCCTTTGTGAGTATAGGAACCTCTTCAATTGTTTATGGAATAAGCTATGCCTTGAGAAAAAAGGCATAAAAAAACCCGCGTGGAACGCGGGCTAAACAAATAAACAAAACACAATCAAGTGTTACGTGAAAAGCTCTTCTACGGGGCTGTTGTCTGTTTCCTCGACCTGAGTCTGAGGCAGCCCTTCAATCACCACGACGGGCTTTTGAATGGTTTTAAAAGGGTACATAATCATTCAGTTTTGGTTGGTTATGGTATAAATATACCAAAAATCGGCTCAAAACCAAGGTTATGAACAAAAATTGATGGTTTATTAACAGTACGTTAAGTTAATACGCTTAGAGACGGACGAGGCGTGCGACTTTTTCAAAGCCGGCATCACCTTGAATTTTGATGATGTACACGCCTTGGTTTAGGGTGCTCATGTCTAGGAACAGTTCTGCCGGACCACTAGGAAGTAGGCGGCCCGCGAGTTCTTGCACTAATTGGCCGTTTTCAAAGTAGAGACGCGCTTCGATATTTTGTTCGACCTCTAGGTTGAACTCAACCGTTACAATGCTGTTGTCCGCCACTGGGTTTGGGAACACACGACCGCCGTCCGGATGGAGTGGAACCACCGTATCATTACTGAATACTTGGGAAATGAAGGTGCGATTCTGGTTAGGACCGTCTCCATAGAATCCTGCCATCCAAGCTTCGGAAGGTATAAGCTCACCGTTGGCATCGAACATCGGTTGTACGGCGAAATAATCGCCCCAACGCTCGTAACTATCGCTGTGTCGATCCACATAGGTTGTACCGTTTTTCAAATCGATAGGGTCAGAGAAGGTGGTGTCGTTGCCGATCAATACCGCGCCCATCCCTGGATGACCGTCGATGGAGGAGAAGTTAAAGCCAATCAAACACTGCGTTTGCTTGGGATGTACTCCGGTCCAAGTAATGTTTGGGTAGGCCAAATCGCGCACGGGGTCCCACAATACTCTCCCCGTAACCTTTGGCGATGTTGTTACATCCGAAATAAAACCGTGGTAAATCCCGGCGTTGGCATTATTGCCGTGCGCTGTTGTACTTACGAATTGGATCCAATCGTCTTTTTGAATCGCGCCCAAAACGCGGCCGTCATTGGTCTGCAGTCCCTTAGTGGCATCGCTCGTATCGGTATCGCCTTGCTTGCCGTTCGGCGGTACGCCATAGGGCAAATTCGTGACCAGGGCTTGCACATCCACTGTGGTGTCCACATCGCCCTCGTTCAGCGTTACGAGGAAGATGGTATCGTTTTGAAGATCAAAGTTTCTATTGCTCAAAAATTGAAGGCGATCCGCAATATTGTCGTGCCCTCGAACGGCGTGGAGATTGCGTACTAATCGGCCATTGTGCTTGATCTGTGTGTAGACCGTGGCCATCACATTTCCACCGCTGAAACCGGCCGCCTTGTCCAAATGCCAAATCACAGAACCGTCGAAACCGACCTGCCAGCTCACATTAGGGATGATAAGGTTTCCCGTAATCACCACACCAGTTTCACTCAAAGCAACGGCTGGGAAATCCGTCCAGCGGTTATTATCTAGCGGGTTTCCGTCCAAACGGTACACGTGCCACGCATCCGCCGGGTCGTTGGTGGAACTAAAACACACGATGATCTTGCTGTTGGCAGCATCATTATCCTTCAAGAACACCAATACGAACCTATCCTGAGTAGGGTCGTAGATGAGCTTGGGGTCGTAATAGTTTTCAAAACTCGAACCGTTCGCCATTTGCTGCAGGCTGAACAAACCGACAGGGCTAGGCATCACCAAATCTCCCGTGTGGATGTTCTGCGCCCAAAACACACTATTCACCGCAGCACACAAGATTCCGTCCTTGCTGATGGCCATGGCGTTGTCGTTGGGAATACCCCCGCTGAAATCAAAGGGATTGCCTTGAGGCGTCAACCTGTAAATGGAAGTCCCGTATCCGGCAGTGGGTACTGGAGTGGTCGTGGTTTTATTCGTCGCTGTACTCGCTGGAAAATTTCGATAATCCTGTGCGGCCTTTTGCGCCGCTAAAAAGTTCTTGTAGCCCTCACCACCAGGAACGGGTGCTCCCGTAGGATAGAGGAAGGAGATCACCCCTGGGTTCGCCGATCGCGGATCAAAGGTGCCTTCGTACTCAATAGAAATACGCTTTTGTTGCATGCTTTGTGCGAAGAGCGTGGTAGTGCTCAACAGGAAAAAGGCGAGTAGTTTTTTCATCAGGTTTGAATTACTCCAGGGTTGTAGCGTGGAATATCAGGATTATGATCGGCCATTCCAATACCGAAACTCAACCATTGTCTGGTTTTCGCAGGATCAATGACCGCATCTACCCATAGTCGTGAAGCGGCATAATAGGGGCTCATCTGCGCTTCATAGCGCGCCTCAATCTTTTCCTGTAGTTCTTTCATCGCCTTTGGGTCCAATTCTTCTCCAGCGGCCTTCAACCTTGATTTTTCAATTTGCAAAAGCACCTTGGCTGCCTGAGCACCGCCCATTACGGCAAGCTTTGCATTTGGCCAAGCCAATATGAGTCTCGGGTCGTAAGCCGTCCCGTTCATGGCATAATTCCCAGCGCCGAAGCTGTTGCCGGTAATGACGGTGAATTTCGGCACCGTAGAATTGGCCACAGCATTGACCATTTTCGCACCATCTTTAATAATGCCGCCGTGTTCACTCTTCGAGCCAACCATAAAACCTGTAACATCTTGCAGGAAGATGAGCGGGATGCGCTTTTGGTTACAATTGGCCACAAAACGAGCTGCCTTATCCGCGCTATCGCTGTAAATCACACCACCAATCTGCATTTCGCCCTTGGCGTTTTTAATGATAGCCCTGTTGTTCGCTACAATACCCACTGCCCAGCCGTCTATTCGGGCATAGCCACAATGTATGGTTTGTCCATAGGACTCCTTATAGGGCTGCCAGCTGTCCGCATCAATGATACATTCAATGATGGGCATGTTGTCGAAAGGCTTGCTGTCGTGGGGGATGTACCCGTAAATATCTTCGCTAGGGTGTTTAGGTGCGACCGATGCTATTCGATCAAACCCCGCTTTCGGGAACGAACCTTGCTTACTGACCAAACCTTTAATGGTATCCAGCGCCTCTGCATCGTTTTCACACTTGTAATCCGTTACCCCGCTGATATCACAGTGGGTATCTGCTCCACCAAGGGTCTCATTATCTATATCCTCACCGATCGCGGCTTTGACCAAATACGAGCCGGCCAGGAAAATACTTCCAGAACCTTTGACAATCAAACTCTCGTCAGACATGATGGGCAAATAGGCCCCGCCCGCCACACAACTCCCCATGATCGCAGAAATCTGTGGAACGCCCATACTGGATAGCACGGCATTGTTACGGAATATGCGCCCGAAATGCTCCCGGTCGGGGAAGATCTCATCTTGCAGAGGTAGAAAAACCCCCGCGCTATCCACCAAATAGATGATGGGGAGGCGGTTCTCTATGGCTATTTGCTGTGCTCTCAGGTTCTTCTTTCCCGTGATGGGGAACCAGGCGCCCGCTTTTACTGTGGCATCATTAGCCACTACAATGCATTGGCGCCCCTTGATATAGGCCAACACCACGACCACGCCTCCGGCGGGACATCCGCCATACTCCTCATACATGCCATCGCCCGCAAAGGAGGCAATTTCTAGGCAGGGTTGTTTGGGATCGACCAGGTAAGCGATGCGCTCACGTGCGGTAAGTTTGCCTTGATCGCGTTGTTTTTGAAGTTTGGCTGCACCTCCGCCCAATTCTACTTGGGCCTGGCGCTTCCTCAATTCACTGAGCAAGAGCCTTAGCTCGTCGTCATTTTTGTTGAAGGATAGGTTCATGAATGTGATGTGGTTCTTGTCATAGTTCAAGCTCGGTGAGGTAGTCCCACGAGCTACGCCCTAAGTTAAAGAACAGATCTAAGGCACTCAAGTTGTTTTGAAAACCATTTTTTTCCTGAAATACCTGTGGATATGGAGTAAACTGCAAGGTGCTTTCCATCTTAGGGCTAAGGTTGCGAAGGTCCAATCCACGGGCCTCGAGCTCAAACCGCTCCGACACGTTCCACTTCTTATCCACCTCTAACCAACGCTCAAAAAGCGCCAAGGTGCCCAAATTCAATTCCCACAACGTCGTTCTTTTTTCTCGCAACAATGCCACAACATCTGGCATCAATACTTCATAGAACGGGCTTTTGGCATAGGCACTCTCCAACGCTTTCACGTGGTCCTTGACCCAATCTTCATCATAACTGATCAAACTGTGCTGGATCTCCCGAACCTTTCGCTTGACCGGAACATTGAGAATTTGCGTGCCGTTGGGTCCGGCAATCAATGCCCGACTCCTGTAGGTTTGTTTCTGATAAAACTCGTGTGCCTCTAGGGTAATGCTGTTCTGTTGCACATAATGCGCCATCCACTCAATGGGAGGGAAGTATGCGGTAGAAAGAACACACCTCGACATTATACTTTTCTACGACGGCGAATGAACACAAACAATTGATAGAACACTATCACACCTACAAAATGCCAGAAGTAACTTTTGCGCTCGCCTTCTCCATTCACAAGGGTAAATACCCTCTCGTTACGAACTTTCCAAAAACCATCCTTATGCTTATCCCAACTCATCCAGATGAAAACAGGTTTTCCTACTATGTGGTCTTCTGGAACGTATCCCCAGTAACGACTATCCTCGGAGTTATTTCGGTTGTCACCCATCATCCAATAATAATTTTTTTCGAAGGTGTATGATGTACGTGCTTTACCGTCTATGAAAATAGTGTCGTTTCGTCTATTCAGTTTGTGACCTTCATGTGTCTCTATGACTTTTCTATAATAGTAGTAATTTTTAGGAGTAAGCTCTACTGTAGCTCCTGCTTCTGGGATATATATAGGCCCGTAGTTTTCCCAGGTATCATCAAATTGTCTGATGTGCCCCTCAAGCATCTCAGGAAACAGATTCCTCCCACTTTCACTAAGTAAGGATTTCAAGCTTTGAGGTAAAGTGGTATCCTCAATAATGCCAGACCGTGGAACAATGAATGGCCGGACTTCTACAACATTTCTTAGATCTTTGAATTCATCAATCAGGTCTTCCTGGATATAGATTAAATATTCTTTATTTGATGAACCTATCCCTATGACATCCTGATCAAAACGATATTTTTCCCACTCTTTTGGAGTTAAATAATTAATATCAAACTTCTCTTTTAGTTCCTCTCTAGAAAAGGATTGACCATTAGTTTTTACATAATATCTGTATTGTGGTTTACTTCCATCAGGAAACTCAAAGGTTTCGTTGTTTACCATTACGATTCGATCGACTATTTCTAGACTATCTCCGGGAATACCGATGCATCGCTTGACATAATTCATTTTTTTATCAATAGGATAATGTGCGGTATCCCCCGGGTAGTTAAATACCACAGGATCTCCCCTTTCGACAGAATAAAATGCAGGTAAACGTAAATAAGGAATTTGGGGCCATTCTAGATATGAATCTATTCCGAAAAATGGGAGTGTGTTGTGAACTAGTGGCACGCTAAGTGGCGTCATGGGTATTCTCACGCCATAGTGCAATTTTGATACGAACAAAAAATCACCTACCATGAGACTTTTTTCCATAGAACTTGTCGGTATGGTATAAGCTTCGAAAGTGGTGGAACGAATTATAGTTGCGACAATGACCGCAAAGAAAATACTATTGATACCACCTAATAAATTCTTTTTGATGTACTCATTATCACGTCCCCAATACTTCAGGCGTTCGTAATAATTCAGGTAGGCCAGATAAATACCAAACGTGCCTACAACAAGTGCGGTTTGCCAGGTTTTACGAAACTTAAATACGTGCAAAAGTTCATATATCATGACTACGCCTATGACAGGCCCTACTACTGGGATACAATAAAGGAATACCCAATAAGTTGGTCGTTGTGCAATTCGTAGCAATACGAATGTATTATAGACCGGCACGAAGGCTTGCCAAGCCTTTCGATCTGCAGCAACATAAAATTTCCAAGAAATGGCTCCGAACCACAGAGCTTGGATAAGAGTAAATATGATAAATTCCATAAAACAAATTTATTCGATTTGACGGTCTTAGGTTGTTAGGGGAGTGTGAAAAGCTTAAAGATTCAAGACATCACGCATATTAAAACTGCCTGTCTTGCCGTGCAACCATTCTGCTGCAATCACCGCCCCTAAGGCGAAGCCTTTTCGGCTTTTTGCATTGTGGGAAAGAGTCAAGGAGTCTATTTCACTGATATAATTTACCTCATGCATGCCAAAATAAGGATCTATACGTTCAGCTTTGATACGTAAAGCTTTTAGATCACTGTCAAGTGTCCAGCCATTCAATTCCTTGTAGGCGCTAAGAACGCCTTCAGCAGCTGTTATGGCCGTACCCGAAGGGGCATCCTTTTTACCCGTGTGATGAATTTCACGTATCTCTGGTTTATATTCAGGATGGTCGTGCATGATCTCAGCCATCTTTTCATTTAAGATAAAAAAGAGATTGACGCCCAGTGAAAAGTTGGAAGCGTAGAGGAAGCCTACATCGTTTAATTCGGCTAAT
>CALDGA010000230.1 GCA_937942085.1 uncultured Flavobacteriales bacterium | reverse complement strand
CTGTGGCGGTCGTCGCCCCCGAACCGTTAGTATACCACTCGTGGCTACACACATTCGCCAAAGTCTTCTGGGGTAGGTTCGTGAAGGTAGAGGATGCTGTCGGGTGGCTGAAGAAAATTTTCTTGCCTGAAGGGGGTATTTAAGTTGTTCTTGGATTATGATGTTTTGGCGGAGTTGGGGGTGCGCCCCGAGCAAGTTCCCCCAGCAATAGAAGTGGAAGATAAGGAAGGTGGCTTACGGAAGACTCCTCTTGGCTGGGTCATAGAAATTCCCGCTCACCTAAGCCCAGATAAGAAATTGGCGTTCTACTTACATTGCGTCGGACATTACATCTTGGAGCATTACTCACGGAAATTGGAGATTATAGGTGACGATAAGACTTGGGACGCAGCGTGCGATTACGCCGTCAATTCCCTATTAATGTTCGCCTTATCTTACACTCAGAACGAGAAACTCAAGCGTGCCCGCCAACATCTATACCCCTACAGGAAGGAATTTGAGGGCTTATCGGCGGAAGCGATTTACTTGACACTGATGGAAGAGAGGAATACTTTTACTTTTGGCGATAGTCATTCTGATTTTGGTGAGGGGGGCGCTCAGGCGCAAAAAGTGAGGCAGTTGGGCGCAGTGAACTTGGATGCCATGCAGGCGGGCACTAACAAAGAAGATGCCACAATGGTGATAAACTTAAAGAGAAATGTGATGATACCTGCAGCCCTGCAGAATTTGTTCGCCCATTCCCCCCACACAGAGGAACTCTTAGACATCCTCTTTATACCTTACAACAAATATTGGACTGTTGAGATGACCGTGCCCCACTTGACGGCATACCATTGTGCTGATATCTCTGGGAGCATGCAGCCTTTCGTTGTGGATGTGTTGTCTGTATTGTGGGCGCTCGTCGGGTTCTTGTATAATTTCTTTAGCGGTCGGGTGCGCCAGCGTGTCTCCTTAATGGATGTCAGCGAAACTTTTAAGTGGGAAGGGGTCGCCCCCGACTTAAGTTTGTTTAAAGGATTGCGCAAACCCAAAGGCTTCGGCGGAACCACCTACTCCACCATCCTATCGTGGGAATTAAGAGACAAGATACCTGATTGCCTCATCTTATACTCCGACCTCGCTTTCTCCCCAGGTTTGCCCCAAGAAAGGTGGAATTTCCTACGCAAAGAGATTATACCCAAGATACCGATTTCCGTGCTCGTCTACCCAGAAGATGAGTTGCCCCGCATTTCGTCATTTAAGGTAGTTGTGCCACTAAGAAGTTTCTTTAGGGGGGAATGAGCAATGTTTGTAACGATAGAAGGCATTGACGGTAGCGGTAAGACGACTTTGGCTCAGAAGTTATATCAATGGTTATCCGCTGAGGGTTACGATGTTTTGCTGACGAGGGAACCTGGGGGCGCGCCCGCCACCCAAATCCTCAGACAACTAATCCTATCCAATAATGACCCCTTAGTAAACGCATTCCTATTCTTCGCTGACCGAGCGGAACATGTGAGCAAAGTCATCTTGCCCGCACTGGAAAGCGGTAAGATAGTCATATGCGACCGTTTCTTTGATAGCACTATAGCATATGGTGGCTATGGGTTCGGGCTGCCCTTAGATTTCCTCACCTTAAATAACGAGATTTCCTGTAGGGGCGTGCGACCCGATATCACCATCTTGCTGGACATAGAACCATCATTGGCATTGAGCCGTGTCAGCGAAAAGACGGTATTTGAGAGCATGGGCATGTCATTTTACGAGCGTGTTCGCAAAGGTTATCTGGAGTTGGCAAAGAAAGAGGCAGACCGCATCGTCCTTTTAGACGCAGCCCGCCCCCCATCAGAAATACTAAACGAAGCAAAGAGTATCGTAAATAGAGCGTTGAGGGAAAAATTGCGCTACAATTTAAGGTAAGGAGGCTGATGCCGATGGGACGAAAGGAAAAGACAAAGGAGAAGTTGGTGGCGATTTGGTCGGAATTTGAGCATCCCATTATGTTTCCCCCGACTACGGGGCTCGTCTCCATGCCTCTCCGTGCCTTTTACGAAGCCGAGCCCAAGAAAAAATTTGTGCTGTTCTACCGCATCCCAAAAGAAAGAATACTAAAGCAAGATAAGATACCGCCAGATTTGGCAGTAAGCATAGCAGACCTTCAGTTATTCAGGCTTGGCGTGCTGTTTGAGATGAAGGAAGACTCCCTGATTAGGACTTATTCGTCTCATATCGGCGTGGAAGTTAACGCTGCAGCGTTGTTTTGGGCGCACGATGTGAAGTTGTATGAGAATGGGTTCTTCGCTTTGACTGAAGGTGTAGAAATTCCTGTCGTGTTTAACGAAAGTGACGAATGGTGGGTCGCCCGCCTCTCCGAACTGATAAACAAAATCAAGGAAATAGATAAAATTGCCAAAGAGGCTGCTCAGGAAAGTCCTATTCCCATCCCCCACATCTCCATAGGCTCGCTGGCTGACTTTAAAGGACACAAAAACGCCTTCTCCCCCATCCTCTCCGCATGCATTATCGTCTCTTTCCCCATAAACCCATCACTCGTTTACGAACTCATCCAGACCGTGCTCAACGATTACGAAAAGTTCGGCGCTGCCCAAGCGGAAAACATATTAGCCCTCATGATGAAGATGACCGATAATATCTACCACTACGGGAACTCCATATTACAGGCGACAAAGAAAATAGCAGCGGAAGAGCAGAGGATTATAAAGGGCACAATTCTTCAT
>CALDGA010000229.1 GCA_937942085.1 uncultured Flavobacteriales bacterium | reverse complement strand
TCCACAAGGTGATGCAAACTGCATGGAATCTAGATGCTATGAATGAGTGGGGATCTATCCTAGGTCTCACATACATGGCTGCCCAACGCACGTTCCCAGACTACAACGATATGGCCGATAATAAGTCGTACCTAGAGAGTATCGCTCGCAGCTTTGGTTACCACTGGGGTGTTAAGAAGAATGTTCGTGTAAATACCATTTCTCAAAGTCCTACGCCAACCACAGCTGGTAGTGGAGTAAAAGGTTTCGGTGGATTTATCGCCTATGCTGAGAAAATGTCTCCATTAGGCAATGCTACAGCAGAGGATTGTGCGAATTACTGTGTGGCTATGTTCTCGGACTTGACCAAACGCGTTACCATGCAAAACCTCTACAATGATGGAGGCTTTAGTAACATGGGGGTTAGCGATCTAGTGATGGCCCAATTCATGGAAGGAGAGGAGTAATATCCAACCTGATATAAAACAAAAAGCCACCCTTAAGGGGTGGCTTTTTTGTAGATATCAAATCCTGCCTTAGGATATTCTGTTAGGAGTTCGAAGCCTTCAGGTGCAACTTCTCCTCGTACATTTAAGTAGAGCTCTTGTGGCGCTTCACAGAGTTGAATCTTTTCGTAACGCGCTGCGATGGCCGCCCACTTCCATTGAGACGGCAAGTGTGCCACCTGGATGGAAGTCTCCGGGTAATCAGCTGCAATGGCTTTCATTGCCTTGATCACATGTTTATCACGCGAAGGACTCTTGCTGAAATAAATGCTCAATCCTATGGCAATAACCCACATACTCAGGTTCGTGATGGTCAATCTAATGACCCATTTTTTGCGCTGAATGCCCCATGGCCACGGGTTTTGTTCCATCAATATTGCAAAACCTAGCATCCAATATGCCATTGCAGGCATGAAGTAGTAATGGTGCTGACGGTCCATGAAAAGGAATGGAAGGGTTGCACAGAGCGCTATGATGAAGAAGAATGCGGATTCGCGACGCATCTTGTAGGTTGCCTTTTTTCTAATTACCAAAATGGCGAGTACGGCAATAGGGGTAATAAATTGCTTTCCTATCGTCCAAAGGCTATCACTTACCGAACCCGCCTGTTCGCGCAAACCTCCGAGTGTCGGCATCAACTGCTTGTTCAAGTAGCCTTCAAAGAACTTGGTGAAATCGGGCACATATAAATAAGAGTAACTGAACAATACGCTAAATGAGACGATCATCGCCATACCGCTCCAAAGACTTGCCTTGCGGTGTTCTGGGAATAACACGGCTAACACTGGAAGTACCATAATCACAAAAGCGCCTACAGGCCCCTTAACACCTAAAGCGACGTACAATAAAATGCCGGCAAGGGCACTCCAAAAGTAATTTCGTTTAAAGGTACCTTCTATGAGCAACCAAGTGACCGCTAAGGTGGCGGCATTCAAGGGTGCTTCCAGCATATTGTTTTGGTGTACCCAAATTACACCAGGAGTGATGGTCCAGAGTAATTGGGGAATCCAAGCACGGTGTCCTGCTGCGATGAATAAGGACCATAATCTGCGCATCATCAAGATGCTTAGACCATAAAGTGTGTAGGCATAGAATCTATCGACCCATGCTTGATCGCCAAAGAGACGATAGAAAATGCTGTGTATTCCAAATGAGAATGGGGGATGCTCGTAGAATTCAGGGTGGATATAGGCGGTATAATGTGGCGCCCAAAAGGTTCCTAATCCTTCCTCAAGGTTCCTTGCAATTGTGGCATAGGTCAATCCATCGAAAAACATGCCCTTGGTGAAAAGTAAGGGAAGAAGTAACAAGGCTGCTACTGCCCAAGAGAATTGGTTCAACCTATGGTTAATGATGTGACTCATTAGAATTCGCTTTTCAGGTGGAAGGTAATTTTATCAAACTTCTCTTGCGCCATTTGCAACGAGAATTGAGAATCCGCTAAGAATACCAGACGACCGAACTTGTCCTCGGCTAAATAGCGTTGTTTGAGGGTGCTGAATTCGGCCAATTGGGCATCATCACTACTTTCTATCCAACACGCTTTGTATGCAGGAAAGGCCTCGTAGCTACATTTTGCATTGTACTCGTGCTCCAGACGATATTGAATGACCTCGTATTGTAGGGCACCAACAGTACCGATAATCTTGCGGTTGTTCTGTTTTAAGGTGAACAATTGGGCGACACCTTCATCCATTAATTGGTCAATTCCCTTAGCCAATTGTTTCGCTTTCAATGGATCGTCATTATTAATAAAGCGGAAATGCTCCGGCGAGAAGGATGGAATCCCCGTAAAGTGAAGATCTTCCTTTGCCGTTACCGTATCACCTATTCTGAAGGTGCCGTTATCCGGGATACCAATAATATCACCTGGATATGCTTCGTCTATAGTGCTCTTCTTTTCCGCCATGAAGGCCGTAGGAGCACTTACTCTGAATGTCTTGCCCGTTCTAGTATGTGTGTATTGCTTGTTGCGCTCAAATTTGCCACTTACCACTTTCAAGAATGCTATTCTATTTCGATGGTTTGGGTCAATATTGGCGTGAATCTTAAAGACAAATCCACTGAATTCATCTTCTTCAGGTCGCACGAGGCGCTCTTCGGCGGCCTTAGGCTGAGGAAACGGGGCGATTTCTTGAAAGCAATCCAACAATTCTCTCACACCAAAGTTATTCAGCGCCGAACCAAAGAATACTGGACACAACTCGCCTTTCAAATATGATTCCTTGTCGAATTCCGGATATACTGCTTCTAACAGTTCCACATCATTCCGCAGCTCGTCCGCTGCCTCTGTGCCCACCATCTTGTCCAAGGTTGGGTCGGTGAGGTCACTGATGGCTACTCCTTCCGTGATCTTTTGCTTGTTCTCTCCGCTATACAAATGAAGGTTAGATTCCCACTTATTATATACACCGCGGAAGCGTTGGCCCATTCCGATCGGCCATGACATGGGGCAGAGGGTAAGGTCTAACTTTTGCTCAACTTCGTCAATGAGGTCGAAGCCATCTTTCCCTTCTCGGTCCAATTTATTGATGAAGACAATAATTGGAGTATCACGCATGCGACACACTTGGACTAATTTTTCCGTTTGTGCCTCCACACCCTTTGCAACATCAATGACAACGATGACACTATCACAAGCCGTTAATGTTCTATAGGTATCCTCCGCGAAGTCCTGGTGACCAGGAGTATCGAGAATATTGATCTTCTTGTCCTTATAATAGAAACCCATTACAGAGGTGGCTACAGATATACCTCTTTGTTTTTCTATCTCCATGAAATCTGACGTAGCTGCTTTTTTTACCTTGTTACTTTTTACAGCACCGGCCTCTTGAATAGCACCACCAAAAAGCAGCAGTTTCTCTGTCAACGTAGTCTTTCCGGCATCTGGGTGGGAAATGATACCGAAGGTTCTGCGCTTTTGAATTTCAGATTTTATGGACATCTATGAAGAATTAGAGTGCAAATATATCAAAGGGAAACCGCCCCTTCAGCGGAAATTTAGTATACTCGCAATCTATTCTTAAACCTTTACCGATTTTAAGTGTTTACCCAACGTGGAAAGTAGGTACTCGATTAAAGACTTAGAGCAGCTGAGTGGGATTAAAGCTCACACATTGCGTGCTTGGGAGCAGCGTCATAAGCTGATCATCCCAAAGCG
>CALDGA010000228.1 GCA_937942085.1 uncultured Flavobacteriales bacterium | reverse complement strand
AAAATCTGTGCTCATTGATGAGATCAACAAGATTTTGCAAGACGGCATCTACAACTACATCACTAGTGAGAAGCTCAACATCTTGGGCAATCCACTACCTGTAGAACAAGAAACGATCGATTTTGATACCCCAGGAACGTATGAATTCCAGTTCGAGATCGGTCTTTCACCGGAGTTTGAGGTGAGCATCACCAAGAAGAACAAGGTTAAAGGTGCTAAAGTCGTAGCCGATAAGAAAGTATTGGATACCTACATGGAAGATATCCGCTCTCGCTACGGCAAGATGGTAACTCCAGAAAAGGCAGAAGCAGAGGATATGTTCCACGGCTCACTAACAGAGGTCGATAAAGACGGAAATGCAGTTGCCGACGGTGTCGTGAAAGAAGAAGCTCAGTTCATGGGCAGCAACCTTAAGACGAAGAAAGCACAAGGCGACCTTTGCAAAATGGGCATGGGCAACACTGTGGTGTTGGACGCGGCTAAATCATTCGGCAAGGACTACAACGTTGCTGGATTGTTGGGCGTGACTGATGCACAGCTCGAAGCTTCTACCGGTTCATTTGAATTTAAATTGACGAACATCACTCGCATGGAGCCTGCGGAACTCAACCAAGAGTTCTTCGATAAGGTATACGGCGAAGGTGAAGTAACCTCTGAAAAGGAAATGCGCGAGCGCATGAAGGAGGAAGCTGAGCGCATGTACGCGAACGAAGCGGACCAGTACTTCATGAACAACGTGGCAGAATACCTGTTGGATAAAACGAAATTCGACCTACCTGTAGCGTTCTTGAAAAAATGGATGCAGACCTCTGGTGAGAAGCCATTGACTGCGGAAGAAGTAGAAGTGGATTGGGAGAAGACTGAAAAGGGATTGCGTTACCAATTGATTGAGAACAAAGTCATTCAAATGGGCGAAATCAGCGTAAGTCAAGAAGAACTACTCGACCACACCATTGGTTTGGTAAAAGCCCAGTTCCAACAATACGGCCAACAAGTGATGGACGACGAGATGCTCAAGGGCATCGCTGAAAACGCGTTGAAAAACGAGGAAGAAGCACGTCGTTTGAACGACCAAGTGTACAACGCCAAGCTGTTGACGTACTACAAAGAGAACTTTAAGGTAGAGAAGAAGGAAGTTACCTATGATGATTTCATTAAATTGGTAACGGCAAACGCCAAATAATTCAATCACCTTAAAACAACCAACGAATGGATTTCGGTAAAGAATTCAAGAAATACGCCACCAAGCATGTCGGCATTCAGAGCATGTATGTGGACCAATATGTCGATGCTTCATTGACACCTTATATCATCGAGGAGCGCCAAATGAACGTGGCGCAGATGGACGTGTTCTCGCGTTTGATGATGGACCGTATCATTTTCTTGGGCACAGGCATCAACGACCAAGTCGCCAACATCGTGCAAGCACAGTTGTTGTTCTTGGAAAGCGCGGATGCGAAGAAAGACATTCAGATCTATATCAATTCTCCAGGCGGGTCAGTCTATGCCGGTTTGGGAATTTATGATACCATGCAAGTGGTCAACCCTGATGTAGCCACGATCTGTACAGGTATGGCGGCTTCTATGGGTGCCGTGTTGATGTGTGCAGGAACTACAGGAAAGCGTTCTGCCCTGAAGCACAGCCGTATCATGATCCACCAGCCTATGGGCGGCGCTCAAGGCCAGGCTTCAGATATGGAAATCACCTTGCAAGAAATCTTGAAGCTCAAGAAAGAGCTCTACAGCATCATCGCCCACCACAGCGGACAGCCATTTGATAAGGTAGAAGCAGATTCAGATCGCGACTACTGGATGACTTCGGAAGAAGCAAAAGCTTACGGTATGGTGGATGAAATTCTTCTCGGCAAGAACCAAGCGAAGTAATGAGCGATAATAATTCCGTGATCCACTGTTCATTCTGCGGCAGAAACAAGGATGAAGTTGATATGATGATTGCCGGTATGGATTCACACATCTGTGATAAGTGTGTGAGCCAAGCGGGAGACATCTTGCATGCGGAATTAGGTGAGCAGCCGCAATCAAATCCTTTAGAGATTGCGGGCAAGCCCGAGTTCAATTATACACCAGCGCAGATCAAAGCACACCTTGACGAATACATCATCGGGCAAGAGGCGGCCAAACGCACCTTAAGCGTTGCTGTGTACAACCACTACAAACGTATTGGGACCGTGCCGGTGAAGGATGCTCCTGAAATCGACAAGAGTAATATCGTTCTGGTAGGAAATACCGGGACTGGTAAAACCTTGTTGGCGAGTACCATCGCCAAGATGCTCAATGTGCCATTCACCATTGTCGATGCTACTGTTTTGACAGAGGCGGGATACGTAGGTGAAGATGTGGAAAGCATCTTAACTCGTTTGCTTCAGGCGGCAGATTATGATTTGACTAAGGCTGAGGTGGGTATTGTATTCATTGACGAGATCGACAAGATCGCACGCAAGGGAGATAACCCGTCCATTACTCGCGACGTGAGTGGAGAAGGGGTACAGCAGGGGCTATTGAAGTTATTGGAAGGTTCGAAAGTGAACGTGCCGCCGAAAGGAGGTCGTAAGCACCCGGATCAGAAATATATTGAGGTAAATACCAAGAACATCTTGTTCATCGCCGGTGGTGCTTTTGTAGGCATAGAAAAGAAGATAAGTGGTCGATTAAACTCTTCCACCCTAGGCTATTCCAAGGAAGTTCGTGACCACATTGAAGACGAAGACCTCTTGAGTTACATCACCCCGTCTGACCTCAAGTCCTTCGGTTTGATTCCAGAGCTCATTGGGCGTATGCCTATTGTGACATTTATGTCTCCGCTGGACCGCGATGCCCTACAAGCCATCTTGACTTTGCCGAAAAATGCGCTGATCAAGCAATACCAGCACCTGTTCCACATGGACGGTATCGCATTGACCTTTGAAGAAAAAGTATTTGATTACATCGTCGATGTGGCGTTGGAATATAAATTGGGTGCGCGAGGTTTGCGCAGCGTCTGTGAAGCCATTTTAAACGATCATATGTTTAATGCGCCTGGTGCGGAGCACAAAGAATTGGTCATCACGCTAGATTATGCGAAATCACAAATTGAACGCAGCTCGCTGCGAAAATTGAAAAGAGTAGTATAAAAAAAGGCGCCCATCGGGCGCCTTTTTTTATTGAAACGAACCGTGCTTAACGCATGGTCGTGTATACGTTCTGCACATCGTCGTCCTCCTCGAGTTTCTCGATGAGTTTTTCGATGTCCTTCGTCTGTTCTTCATTGATCTCCTTCGTGGTCGTCGGGATATATTCAAACCCAGATTCTATAATCTCGTGGCCCAATTCCTCCAAACCTTTGGTGATGTTGCCGTACTCAGAGAATTGGCCATAGACCATTATCACTTCTGTTTCCTCACCGTCCTTCTTTTCGGTATCCTTGAACACATCTTCTGCGCCGAAATCAATGAGTTCGAATTCTAATTCCTCCACATCAACCTCACCCGCTGCAATCTTCACGTGGCACTTGTGTTCGAACATAAATTCCACGGAGCCTGAAGTTCCCAATGAACCGTCACACTTATTAAAATACGAGCGCACATTCGCGACCGTACGTGTGTTGTTATCGGTTGCCGTTTCTACCAATACAGCAATTCCATGAGGACCGTACCCCTCGTATACAATGGTTTTATAGTCGCTTTGATCCTTCGACATCGCCTTTTTGATGGCGCGCTCCACATTGTCCTTTGGCATATTTGCTGCCTTGGCATTTTGCAGCAACATTCGGAGTCTGTAGTTCGAATCTGGGTTGTCGCCGCCTTCTTTAACGGCCATGATGATATCCTTGCTGATGCGAGAGAAGGTCTTCGCCATCCCTGCCCAACGTTTAAACTTGCGTTCTTTTCTAAATTCAAATGCGCGTCCCATATCTGTGCTTCGGGTTTTTTAAGGCTGTAAAAGTAAGAATTCGCCCTTAGCTTTTTTTGCCTGATTTCTTTTTCGCTTTGGCCAATTCGTCCTTTTCCCATTTCGCAATCTCAGAGCGTCGTCCCACCGTCTTGGTGATGATGTCGCGCTCCAAATCCCACCCGCGTGCCGGGCTATATTCGCGACCGTAGAATATGATTTGCAGGTGAAGTTTATTCCAAAGTTCGCGCGGGAACAATCGCTTCGCATCCCGCTCGGTCTGTTCCACGCTCTTGCCGTTGGAGAACCCCCAGCGGTACATCAAGCGGTGAATGTGTGTATCCACTGGAAATGCGGGAACCCCAAAGGCTTGACTCATAACCACACTGGCTGTTTTGTGTCCCACACTGGGCATGGCCTCCAAGGCTTCAAAGCTCGCCGGAACTTCACCTCCGTATTCTTCCACGATGGTCTTGCTGAAGGCATGAATGCCCTTACTCTTCATAGGGACCAATCCACAAGGGCGAATAATCGCGGCAATTTCCTCCACAGTCATTTTTGACATGTCGTAGGGGTTATCTGCCACGGCAAAAAGCTTGGGCGTTATTTGATTGACTCGCTCGTCTGTACACTGCGCACTGAGCACCACAGCGACCAATAAGGTGAAAGGGTCTTTGTGGTCAAGCGGCACCGGGGTTTCAGGGTATAAGTGCTCTAAGGTGGTCAGGGCGAAGTCAATTTTTTCTGCTTTGGTCATGTGGAAAACTAAAAATGATCAACAAGTGGTCTATCCTAGGAAACAAACATAACTTCGAGTTGTTGAGAAATAAAACTTATTGACCATGGCTTTAGAAATTGGCAGCGTAGCACCGGCATTTTCTGGTGTGAATCAGAACGGAGAAACCATCACTTCAGAACAGTTTAGAGGAAAGAAAATCATCCTCTTTTTCTACCCCAAAGCCTCTACTCCAGGATGTACAGTAGAGGCATGTGATTTTAGAGATCACTACGCGGATTTGGCGGCAAAAGGATTTGAGGTAATAGGCGTGAGCGCAGATTCAGTACAGCGTCAGCTCAATTTTGCGACCAAACAAGAGCTGAATTATAACCTTATTGCAGACGAAGAAAAGTCGATCATCATGGCTTATGAAGCTTGGGGATGGAAGAAGTTTATGGGTAATGAATATGAGGGTATTTATCGCCATACTTATGTGATTGATGAACAGGGTAAAATCGAACATTTTATAGGCAAGGTGAAAACCAAGGAAGCGGTGGACCAAGTCTTAGCGCTCTATTAAATTTCAACTTTTCCGCATAAATTATTAGAAAGGGCTTGGACAATTCAAAGGAAGTCCTACATTTGTATAATTCTAATATTTTTAGCATTCTAAGATTATGAGCGCAGATAAAGACGCCAAACTGAAGGCACTCAAACTCACTATGGACCGTATGGACAAGGCCTACGGTAAAGGAACAGTAATGAAAATGGGGGATGCCCCAGTAATTGAAGTCGATGCCATTCCTACGGGTTCGTTGACCTTGGATATTGCTTTGGGAGTCGGTGGCTACCCTACAGGTCGTGTTATTGAAATATATGGACCAGAAAGTTCGGGTAAGACAACCTTAACCTTGCACGCCATTGCGGAATGCCAACGTCGAGGAGGTATTGCTGCCTTCGTAGATGCAGAGCATGCTTTTGATCGTTTCTATGCTGAAAAATTAGGAGTAAACACAGATGATTTGATCATCTCTCAACCGGATAACGGTGAGCAAGCGCTCGAAATTGCAGATAATCTTGTTCGTTCCGGTGCTGTAGATATTTTGATCATTGATTCAGTTGCGGCATTGACGCCAAAGGCTGAGATCGAAGGTGAAATGGGTGATGCGCGCGTGGGTCTTCAAGCACGATTGATGTCTCAGGCCCTGCGTAAGCTAACCGGTACGATCAGCAAAACAAACTGTACCTGTATTTTCATCAACCAGCTTCGTGAGAAGATCGGTGTGATGTTCGGTAACCCAGAGACTACTACCGGTGGTAATGCCTTGAAGTTCTATAGTTCGGTACGTCTAGACATTCGTCGCTCTACGCAAATTAAGGACGGCGATCAAGTCATGGGGAACCGAACACGTGTTAAAGTGGTGAAGAACAAAGTTGCTCCTCCATTTAGAACGGCTGAGTTTGATATCATGTACGGCCAAGGAATTTCCAAGGCGGGCGAGATCATTGATTTGGGTGTGGAGCACGATATTTTAGCGAAGAGCGGATCATGGTTCAGCTATGGAGAAACTCGCCTTGGTCAAGGTCGCGATACGGTGAAACAACTGTTCATTGACAACCCGGAATTAGCCGAAGAAGTTGAAGTTAAGATTAAGGAAGCGATCGAAGCTACGGCAAAGTAATGCACAAAACTATACCTAGTTTGCACAAGGCGCTGAAAATCAGCGCCTTTTTGTTTATAAGTGGTTGATAAAACTTTAAGGTATGGTAACACAAGAAGGGTTAATGGTGTGTTATATGGCTATATTTTTATTCAATAAATAACCATTTCACAAACAAACATGAAAAAGGCTTTACTATTTGCTGGTGTCCTTTTAGGTTGGACCTCAGCTTACGCGCAAGATGTAACTTCGGTTGCTGATAGCTTGTTTGAGAATAATATCTTGAACGAGATGGAGGTTGTAGCTTCACGTTACAACAAAAACACACCCTTTACGGCAACAACGCTGGATAAGAAGGTTATCACTGAACAATTAGGGTCTAGAGATATCCCGAATGTATTGAATCTAGCTCCATCAGTTTATTCTACAAATCAAGGTGGTGGTGCTGGTGATTCAAGATTGAATGTAAGAGGATTTAACCAAAATAATACCGCTATACTGTTAAACGGTGTTCCGGTAAATGACATGGAAAATGGATGGGTATATTGGTCTAACTGGGACGGTCTTGGAGACGCGACTTCTAATATCCAGGTTCAACGGGGAATGTCAGCTGTAAACCTTGCTGTTCCCTCAATCGGTGGAACTATAAACATTATTACCGATCCTGCTGCTGCAAAACCCGGTGGTTTCATTAAACAAGAACTTGGTTCCTGGAATTTCTTAAAAACGACTGTGAGTGCAAATACGGGTAAAATGGATAATGGTTTAGCTTTATCTACGACAATTTCTCGCAAAACAGGCGATGGTTTTTATGATGGTACATGGACAGATGCCTATTCTTATTATGTGGGTGCCGCTTACGAAATTTCTAAGAAAGATAAACTTGAATTCTATCTAGTAGGTGCCCCTCAACGTCATGGTCAAAATCTTTACCGACAGAATATGGGACGCTACCTAACAATTGACCAAATAAGAGGACTAGGCATAGATGAGGATCAATATTCACAGGCCGCCTGGGATGATTATGCTCGTGGTGGTGATTTAAATTCTCGTTCATATAATCAAAATATAAGCCCAGTATCTCCTTCTTATGAAGGACAGCAATATTTTCAGATGTATCGAACACACACTAAGAACAGATTCTTAGATGACGCGTTGATGGAGCGTGAAAACTACTTTCATAAGCCACAAGCAAACTTGAACTACTACAAAACTATCAATGAAGATTTACGTTGGTCAACGATTGCATATTGGTCAGGCGGTAAAGGTGGCGGTACAGGTACTTACGGAGATGTAGAGTCAAGCTTTTCTAATGGTTTTGCAAGAGATTGGGATCGTACAATCGCAGAAAACATAACATACAATGATTCTTCTGTAAGTGCTAGACAAGAATATCAAGGCATCTTACGTAATTCAATCAATCAACAATGGACAGTAGGGGCCATTTCAAAGCTATATTACTCTGTTAACGATAATTTGAATTTGCAGTTTGGCGTCGATGCACGTACAGCAGAAATTGGCCACTGGCGTGAAGTTCGTGACCTACTGGGTTGTAATTCATTTTACTTTGACGGCAATGATTTTGACGCCCCTGGCGATTATGAAAAAGGTTTAGGGGATAAAGTGGCATATAACTTTACAAATACTGTCAATTGGTTAGGAACGTACCTGCAAGCAGATTATACCACTGAAAAGCTAAGTGCAAATGTCGTTGCAGGATTAACGGCTAACCAATATGGCTACACTAACCATTTCAGAATGGATGCAGACGGAAATGAGACTGTTACGCAATCTAGCTTTATCCCTGGCGGTCAGGTTAAAGGTGGTTTAAAGTATTTTCTTGACGAAAATACCAGCGTCTACGGAAATGCGGGGTATGTCAGTAAAAATCCAATTTTTGATGGTGTCATTGACGATTATGACGGCACGTTATTTGAAGGGCGTCCAAATGAGATTTTCCAGTCAGTTGAAGTAGGTGCTGAATATGCTGTTTCGAACTTTGCATTCAAAGCAGGTTATTACTACACGCTTTGGTTGAATAGAAGTAGAACATCTTCTATTATTGATCAAGCAACAGGTAACGATATTCTTGTATACATTACAGGATTAAATGCCCGCCACAGCGGTTTAGAACTTGAAGGGTCGTATAAGTTCAACGAACAATTACGTCTAGACCTTGGGGCTTCATTTGGTGACTGGGTTTATACAGATAACGTCCTAGGTACATCGCGAGATGCAGATGGCGAACCGCGTGCTGCTGAAGATACATACTACGTTAAAGGCTTGTACGTAGGAGATGCTCCTCAGAATCAAGTAATGACAACTCTTACTTATTCCCCTGTGAAAGATGTCAATTTAAGAGCGACCTATCGTTGGTACGGGAAACATTACTCAGCATTTAATCCTTTCGATGTTTCTGATGCTGCAGATGAAGGTGTTCAAGTTTGGCAGGCTCCATCGTATGGCGTTCTTGATTTGCACCTAAATGCAAAGGTTGCAGAGTTTGGAGAAAACTCATTGATTGTATTTGCTCACGTATTTAATGCGACTGATGCTATTTACATTCAAGATGCATTGAACAATTCACCATATAATGCTGTAGATAAAGAGAATAAAGCTCAAGACGCTGAAATTTTCTTGGGTCTACCACGCAACTTTAATGTAGGTGTCCGTTACAACTTCTAATCTGATCTAGATTTAGATATAGGAGCCCCGCCGCTTGGCGGGGCTCTTTTTTTGCCTCATTTTTGACCTATGAGAAAATTCCTCCTTTTAATTCCAGCAATGTTCTTGTGGAGTTGCCAAAGTACTGGTAGTGATGCCACTGAAGCTCAAGAAATTCCGGTCGAGGCTGCAGCTACACAGCGGAATACTGCTTTGGACAGCTTGAATGAGATTATTCGCTATGCGCCCAATGATTTGGATGCGTTGGAAGCTCGAGCAGAGGTGTATTTGCGTCAACAGAATTTGAAATACGCAGCGGCAGACGTGGCGGCTGTGTTGCAATTAGATAGTGCGCGAACCAAGGCATTGGAGTTGTGGGGAGATATCAGTTTTTCTACGAACCAGACGCGTCAAAGCAGAGATGCTTGGCAAAAGTGTATGGCGGAAGATCCTGAGAATGTTCCGTGTCGATTGAAAATGGCGGAATTGTATCATGTGGTGACCGAGTTTGAGAAGAGTGCGGAATTGGTGGATGAGGTCATAGAATTGGACCCAACAAATCCGGAAGCTCATTTCTTGAAAGGTCTATTGATGCGTGATGTCCTTGGCGATACGACGAGAGCGCTAGAGTGGTTTCAGAAAGCCATTGATTTGGACCCGGAATACATTGAGGCGTTGGACATGTGTGGGGTGTTGTATAGCGCATTAGGCAATCCTTTGGCGTTGGCGTACTTCAACAGATTGGTCGAATTGCAGCCTCAGAATAGAATTGCCATTTACAATAGGGGTATGTTCCATTTAGGAATGCAGGATTGGAATCGGGCTTTGGAAGATTTTACGACCTGTACACAATTGGACCCAGATGATATAGAAAGTTGGTTTAATCTCGGCTACATTCACTTGCAGTTGCAATTGTATCCTGAAGCTCGAGGCTATTTCAACACAGCCTTACGGATTCAACCTGTGAATCATCGCGCCTTATATGCCCGAGGCTATTGCTTTGAACTTTTGGGCGATATCAACAATGCGGAGTCGGATTACCGCGAGGCGTTGAGCTATAACCCAAACCATGAAGGGTCTAAACAGGGAATGCAGCGCATGCAAATAGCGCGTGCTCAAGCAGGTCAATAAATTAATTCAGCAAACAAATTTGGGTAGTCTGATATGATGCCGTCGACGCCCATGTCGACCAATGCTTGCATCTGCTCCAGATCGTTAACCGTCCAAGGAATGACCGCGATTCTGCGGAAGTGACACCATGCAATCAGCTCGGGCGTAATTTGCGCGTAATTTGGGCTGTAGATGTCGACAGGGAATCCCAGTTCGTCCATTTGTTCTGCGGGAGTCCTTTCCTCCTCACTGAGCAGGGCCAATTTTACCGGCAACGCGGTCTTGCGCATTTCTCTCAACACGCGAGGATCGAAACTTTGGACCGTGATGTGGTTGAGAAGGTCTGCCTCAGGATATTCTTCGTGTGCGGCAATGAGCTCCGAGGCCACTAATGCGGCAAACTTATGTGGTCTTGGGTGGTACATATTATCTCCGTTCGGGTGGCTTTTGATTTCAATGTTAAAATGTGGCCAGCGCAAACCTTCACTTTGAATGGTTGAAAAGAGCTCACGGAGCAAGGGTTTGTGAGCCGGGGTGGGTTGTTGGTTTGGGAAATCCAGATGGCCCTTGGCTCCGCAATCGAACTGTGTGATGCTGTCATAGGTCATCTTATACAAGCTGTAAGCAAAGCCTTCGTGAGTGGTATCGGTCACTTCACAGATGGAATCATTAAACCAGGGTTCGTGGGAAATGATGAGTTGATCATCCTGGGTAACGCACAGGTCTAATTCCAAGGTACGCACCTCGGGAATTCCCAAAGCCGCTGTAAAGCCTACAAGGGTGTTTTCGGGATATAGGCCGCGTGCACCGCGGTGACCTTGAAGGTCTAAAGTACGTTCCGGTCGTGTACAATTTGTAAGTAAAACTGCGCAGCAAAGAACTAGGATGGAGTGCTTCATATTGTGTACATTAAGGGACCTATTCTGATTGTACCTCTAAAATACTTTCCTAATGCGACAAAAGGCAATCTTAGGTCTTAGTTTTGTGACCCTTCTTACCCAATGCACTATGAGTGATACGACGCCTAAGGGCGAACCTAGAGCAAAAGAAATTCCAGTTGAAATGACCATGCACGGGGATACTCGTGTAGACGAATTCTACTGGCTGCGGGAGCGCGAGAACCCAGAAGTCATCGACTATTTGAATGCTGAGAACGCCTACCGTGAGAAAATCATGGCCGGCACTGAGGATTTACAGGGCCGATTATACGATGAGATGGTAGCGCGTATTAAAAAAGACGATAGCTCTGTGCCGTACGAATTGGACGGATATTTCTATTATACCCGCTACGAGGGAGACCTTGAGTACCCGTTATACTGTCGTAAGCAGGGATCGTTAGAGGCGGAAGAAGAGATCATGCTGAATGTTAATGATCTGGCGGAAGGTCATGAATACTTCCAGGTAGTTGGCTTGAGCATGCATCCGTCGAATCAAAAAATTTCCTTTGGGGTGGACACGGTGAGCCGTAGAATCTACACCATATACACCAAGGATTTGGTAAGTGGTGCCATTGAGATGGTTACGGAGAACGAGTGTACTGGGGGTTCGACGTGGAGCGCGGATGGAAACTATTTGTTCTACACCGTGAAGGATTTGGAAACCCTGCGCAGCGACAAGATCAAACGTTGGGATGCCCAAACCGGCACGCACGAACTCATCTTTGAAGAAAAGGACGAAACCTTCTCAACCTTTGTATATAAGACACGCAGCAAGGAATACATCATCATTGGCAGTGGCTCGACCATGAGCGATGAGTACAGATTTATTCCGGCCAATGAGCCACTGTCAGATTTTCAACTCATTCAGTCCCGTGAGCGTGGATTGGAATATGGGGTAAGCCACTTTGGCGATCACTTTTACATTCGCACGAACGCGGATGGGGCTACGAATTTTAAATTGGTCAAAACTCCTATTTCAACTCCTTCCAAAGCACAATGGGAAGATGTTATTGCCCATCGCGAGGAGGTGTACCTGGAATCTATGGAGCTCTTCTCTAATTACTTAGTGCTCGAGGAACGCTCGAACGGCCTCACGCAATTGCGCATTCAGCCTTGGGGTGGTGAGGCGTACTACCTGCCTTTTGAAGAGGAGGTGTATACGGCCTATCTTGGCAATAACCCTAGCTTTGATCAGGGGCACTTGCGCTATGGATATACTTCGCTAACCACGCCAGGGAGCGTCATCGATTACGATTTTAAAACGGGTGAAAAGATCGTACAGAAGCAGCAAGAAGTAGTGGGTGGTTACGATGCCAGCGCCTATGAAACCAAGCGTTTGTGGGCCACTGCGAACGACGGTACAAAAGTGCCTGTATCCATTGTCTATAAAAAGAGCTTGCTTCGTGAAAACGGACCTAATCCCACCTTGCTCTATGGTTACGGAAGTTATGGGATTACCATTGACCCATCGTTTTCAAGCGTTAGGTTGAGCTTGCTTGACCGTGGATTTGTATATGCCATCGCCCACATTCGTGGCTCGCAGTACATGGGTCGTCCTTGGTATGAGAACGGTAAGATGTTTGACAAGAAAAATACGTTCTCAGACTTCATTAATTGTGCCGAGGCATTGATCGAGGAAGGTTATGCCACCCCAGAAACCCTTATGGCAATGGGAGGTAGCGCCGGCGGTTTATTGATGGGTGCAGTAGTGAACGACCGTCCGGATTTGTTCCGCGGA
>CALDGA010000227.1 GCA_937942085.1 uncultured Flavobacteriales bacterium | reverse complement strand
TGTTGCGCGAGAAATTGGATGCGTAAGCTCTTCCTTTGGATATCAGCGGTCTCATTGCTAGCGAGCTGTGGAGGCTCACAGAGCGATGGTACTAAAATCAGCTTCGGCTTTGATGTACAAGGACAGTATGCCGTTCAAATGCGCGACGGCAACGGGGAAATGATGTCCATTGATACGCTTGAGATCATGGGTTTCGATGAGTTTACCATTGCCTTTGATACTATTCGAACCTTGAGTTTTGTGCCCATTGAGGGCGAACTACCGGTCGTTCACGCAGTCATAGGACCTAATACGAAAGACCTGCAGGTCGATGCGGCTGGTTTTATCTCTGGCGATGCAGAAAATAATTGGCTGGGAGAACAGCGCAGAATGCAACTCGAGCTTATTGCCCTAACCGATAGCCTGGACCGCATAAAGTCGACCTATTCCGACAGCAGCACTTTCAAAGGACTGAACATTCTAGATACCATCTTTTTCCAATACGCCGATACCTATCGTCAGCGCATATTGGATTCATTGGAATTGGCCCCTAATAAAATTTCGAATCTATTGACCATCTACCACCGCATCGGGCAAAGTCCTGTGCTGGAGTACATGTACGATAGAGAGGTGTTGCGCAGCATGCAGGGAATTTTGCTCGAAAATCATCCCTATTCACCGGATGTGAAGGCCTTTGACCGTTGGATGTATGAATTTGAAGAACGTTACCAATTCACTCTTCAGGTGCAAGAGGCCGCCCAGAAATTCCAGCCCGGTCACCCCTTTCCAGAACTACGACTCGAAACGCCCGAAGGCAAGGAAGTGGTCGTTCAGAAGAACAGCTTGAATGATCATGTCGTGGCTATTTGGGCCTCGTGGTGTCCTTCTTGCCGAAATGAATTGGCAGGAATGAGCCGTACGACTTCCATGGAAAATTGGTTGTGTTTATCCATTGATGGCTTGCCTGAACAGCGTAGTCCATTGGCTGATTGGTACAATGCCATTCAAAGCGACAACTTAAAAGGTACCCACCTTAGTGACCTGCGAGGCGCAGAAAGCCGCATCATCACTGCGCTAGGAATTCAAAACCTGCCTGTGTATTTCAAAGTTCAGGATGGGGTCATTACGCAGCGAGTGAGTTCAGTCGCAGACTTGAATTAATCCTTCTTCTCCAATACCAAGCGAATATGTGCCAAGTGGTGTTGGCAGTGCCAAGCATATAATTGGACACTCTCCTTCATGGAATAAAATTTCTCATCTTCCATGTGGTAATAGGATTTTTCCCAGCCGAGATCCGTAATTCCATTGAGGAAGCTTACCCATTTCTCGTGTAGACTCGCCAACAGGATTACGCTCAAGAAAGGATCTGCGGAATAGTCTGGCAACACCGCGTATAGATTTTGAGGATAACCGGTCACCTTTGGAGGTTCTGCTGAAGTGACCGCCAAGCGTTGTCTATTGAAGCCGTTCATATGAGAATCCGCAAGATGGTGCACCACCTGACGAACGGTCCAACCGCCTTCTCGATACGGCGTGTCCCACTGCTCCTCTGTCAATGATTTGGCGAACTCCATCAACTGCTTAGGCATACGGCCAATGACAGCAATACAGCCTTCAATACGAGCATCTTCCGGTTGCTCTTCCATACTAGGTTTCCCAATCGGGTATTTCAAAAACTCTATATCCATGCCGCAAAAATAGGCACAAAAAAAGGCCCCGCCGTGGGCGGGGCCTTAAGTATTGCATTCTAATTCTATTAGTGAATGATCATCAATCGTGTGAAGCTCGCTGGTGCAGTTGGTACACCTACGATGTACAATCCGTTGCCCAATGTGCTCACATTAACTTCGATGCGCTGAACGCCATTCGAAATAGCAGTGTATGGCATTGTAGTTACCACGCGACCGTTGAGATCAAGTACTTGGATGGTGTGATCTCCAGCGGCCAATTCGATTTCCATCGTAGTCTTATCATCCGCCGGGTTCGGGAACAACTTCAACAAATGGTCAGCAGGACCTTCCAAATCGCGCTCTGAAATGCCTAATGGACGAGTCGTTTGAAGTGTAGTCGTCTGGAAAGTACCACGACCGAACGTACCTGCGAAGATATCTCCCTCGAGTACATCCATATCGTTGGTTGAGCTCTTGTTTGTTCTGTACTGCTTCAATGTGAATACAGGTACACGTGCCAAACCGCTATTGTCCGCACCCCACTGTGGTTGCGTAGTATTGATGTTCTGTGTTGAGAAGATACCGAACTCAGTACCGATGATGGCATAGTTTGAGTTGCCTTTGTCGAATGTAGCTGCATATACTGGGAAGTTACCCAAGTTGCCGTCCTTCACAACAAAATTCGGTGAAGCATCTGTCGCGTTAGAACTGTAGTATACGTAGTTCGAGTTGTTGTAGTTACCCAAGGTCACAAGCACACGATCGTTATCGTTTGGATCTACAGCAATGCTTGTAATATTTCTTCCGAAATAGTTATCTACTAGGTCAACAGAAACTGCCGTAGCACCGCTATCAAGGTCTGCAGTAGTGTAAGAACGTGCGCCCTGCAATCCTGAGATTCTATACAATCTACCCGAGCTTGTACCCGCCCAAATGTAATCGCCATCAGCACTTACCTCTAGTGATTGAACAGTACCTGTAATGCTTGCAAGCTTCCACCATTCTGGGGTATCCATGAAATCTAGCGCACCGCGCGTCATCCAAATAGAACCACTGAAACCCACAACAAACATGCTGCTCACTGGATCTTGAATGGTAATGCTATCCCCCATACCCATAGCGTTTGGCAAGGTGTATTTAAATGGCAATCCATTGGTCTTAGAACCTGCAATAATCTCAGCACCTGAATCATAGCTTAGGTCTACCATCGCTACGATCTCAGCAGCAGGGCTAGAATCAAATACTACGGTAAACTCACCTGTAGTAGTGTTGAAGTTCCCTGATCCGTCTCCGCTCAAGTTTCCACTTGCATCCGATACCACCAACATGTTTCCACTTTGCACTTTGAAGGTAGAAGCAATCATGTTGGCCGAAGCTTGCATAGGAACAATTTTCGAAGTGAACGTATCCTGTCCTGCGTTGGCAAAACCAAGAGAACGAACGGCCTGCTCTACTTTGAAGTCAACTGAATCCTGACTCAAAGCATCTGCGCTGTTCTCGTACAAGTAGAATGGCGTCATCCAAGAACCAATTCCTTGAGAAGAACGGCTATCCCAGAAAGAAGAGAAAGACTGGCCTTTGTTTTCACTACGACCAATACGACCTTGCTGGTATTCTGTAAAGTAGATTTTCGGTACCAGCCAAGAAACAGCAGAAAAACCACCATCACCAGAGAAACCATCAACAGCGCCCAGTGCACGGCCTTCGTTCGGAGTATTTCCTGAACCGTCCATAACCCAGCTACCGTTATCCTGTGTACCACCCACCACATAACGATCCGAAGAAATTCCGATGTTGTAGAACTGAGTGGTTGCGTAATTCTTGTTCAATGTCTGCCAAGTATCACCCCCATTGTTTGAGAAGTAGATACCACCGTCATTGACCATATACACTTTAGAGCTATCCGTTGGATGCCATACGACGTCGTGGTTGTCCGCGTGGATGTTGTAAGGACCGAAACCGTTTACCTGGTTCCAACCTTGTCCTTGTTCCCATTCCCATACAGTAATACCACCGACGATCACGCGGTTTTTGTTGCTTGGGTCAACTCCTACTGCCAAATCGTATTCTCCTTGACATTGAGAGCTACAGAATGGATCGAAGTAGGTAGATTTCTGACCAATTTTAGTCCAGGTATCACCGCCGTTAGTCGTACGGTACACACCAGCCAACGCATTTCCTGAAGTGATTTGAACCACGTATACGTAATCTGCGTCATCAGAGGCAGAGGCAAACATGATACGACCTCCACTGCGCGGTAATCCTGTAGAACCTGCGCTAGACTTCGAGATCTCAGTCCATGTTGATCCGGCGTCGGTGCTCTTCATTACTCGGCCCCCTAGGGTTCCCCAAATATTGCCACCAGCGTCCATGTGGATGTCCCAACAGGTTCCGTTTGAACCGATCTGGCCTTGCAATGGGTTGGTCCAAGCTGAACCTCCGTTTGTTGACATGCGAATACCTGAAGAAGTGGCCGCATATACTTTATCATTATTGTTCGGATCACAAACGATGGCACCGATACTGCTCAACGTTGATGTTCCAGAAAGCTGCGTGAACGCGTTATCGCTCGCCCCTTTCTTGAAAATACCAGCGCCTGGGAAACCCGATGAAGTAGAAGCTCCAAAACCGGTAGTCCAAGTGTTGTATAGGCCTTCGCCTGTTCCGTAGTACACATCGCCGTTCTTGCTGTAGGCGATAGTCATCACTGCTAAGTTCTCTTGATCTGGATTAACCTCCAACCAGCTCAAACCACCGTTGTTGGAGAAATAGAGACCACCACTTACCGATCCCACATACATTTCTGAAGGATTGGCAGGATTGATCGCCAAACCACGGGTTCTACCCCCACGGTTGTTCGGACCACGCTCTGCCCAGTTCAAACCGATGGAGCTCTCTGGCATGTTCGCCAAGCTCTCGATCGCGCTTTGGATATCTTCTTGGGTTACTTCACCAGTAATCTGGTTGGCACGCAGGCTGTGCAAGTATGCAGCAGCTCCAGCAGCGCTCTGCTCTTCCACTTGACGTGGAGTATACTGCGCTTTTTTAGGAAGCTCAGTAATTACGGCGGCGGCTAATACTGTGCCCGCGAGGGCGAATCGTAATCCTTGTTTCATAGGGTGTGATTAACTCTGTTTTCTTAAAGCATTAAAAATAGGGCGCAACATTCATCCTCGCAAGGCCTAAGCGATGTGCTTTTCGGCGTGATATGAACTGCGCACTAAGGGGCCACTTTCAACAAATTTGAAGCCCATTTCTAGACCAATTTCTTCCAGCTCCTTAAACACCTCTGGGGTAATAAACTCAACCACAGGTAAATGGCGTTTTGTAGGCTGTAGGTACTGGCCTAGTGTAATAATATCAACATCGGCCTCGCGCAATTCGCGCATGGCCTCAATTACTTCTTCCTTGGTTTCGCCCAACCCTAGCATGATGCCGCTTTTCGTGCGACGAATGCCTTGTTCCTTCAAGTATTTTAGGACCATGAGCGAACGGTCAAATTGGGCCTGGATTCTCACCTTTCTCGTCAAACGACGAACGGTCTCCATGTTGTGACTAACGATCTCTGGGTTCGCCTCAATGATGCGATCCACATTGTGCAACTCCCCTTTAAAATCCGGAATGAGCGTCTCCATTGTGGTTTCTGGACTGATGCGACGAATGGCTCGCACCGTCTCGGCCCAAATAATAGAACCGCCGTCTGCCAAATCATCTCTATCCACCGAAGTCAATACGGCGTGCTTAATTTTCATCAACTTCACACTGCGCGCTACTTTCTCCGGCTCCTCCCAATCCACATTCAAGGGACGTCCTGTCGCCACATTACAAAAGCCACAAGAGCGAGTACAAATATTCCCAAGGATCATGAACGTTGCCGTCCCTGCACCCCAACATTCGCCCATATTCGGGCAATGGCCACTTTCGCAAATGGTGTGCAGCTTGTATTTATCAACCAAACCACGAACTTGCTTGTAATTCTCCCCAGTCGGTAGTTTTACACGCAGCCATTTCGGCTTTTGCACGCGCTCTTTGGTTATTTTCTCAGTTGTGTTGGTTGGATTGTCGACCATATCATTTTAACGCCCTTGGACGTTTTTAGTTCGCTAGTTTTTTACCTCTTTTCGCCACTCTTCAACCGTCGTTTCGCTCACCCTATGGTGGGAACCGTGCGCCATTACTTTGCCGTCCACGAGCATGATCAGCTGCGGGCTTTCGTGCCATACATTGAGCTCCTCTGCCAAGGCCAAAGACAGGCTGCGCTGGGCAACTACGTCAATATATACCCACTGTTCGTCCTGAGCTGGATCCACCATTAAAAGGCGCTTCATCGCAAACAAACTCACACTACAGCGAGTGCTGTGTTTGTAGATAAAAGTAGTCCCTTTAAAACGCAGAATACCCGCAACTTCTTCCAAAGACTGCGGGTGTACGAACGGAAATTCCGCGCTCTTGGCGGGACTATTATCCCTGATGCGCTGGAACCTCAACATAAGAGTATGACGGGCATTTTTCTGCCGTTCCACATGAAGAGAGCGCTAAAAAAGCGGCTGCTACTGCAGCCAAAGTCAATACTTTTTTCATCGTTGCGACGATTGAGAATCGTTAATTTGCGTGATGTAAAAATAACGTACAAGACGCAAAGTTGTTGCCGAATGTCCACATTCCTTTCCACAATTGATATTCCACATTGGCGCATCCTCTTCGAGAGGGTGCAGAAAGAGGCCTATTGGAAGGAGTTAATGGACCAATTATCTCACGACGCCCAACACCATATTCTATACCCGCCTACGGACCAAATATTTACTGCACTCGAGCTATGTCCCGCCCAACAAACCAAGTGCATCATTGTGGGCCAGGACCCATACCACGGCCCCGGACAAGCCCATGGTCTTTCTTTCAGTGTCCCGAATGGGCAAAAAATCCCACCCTCACTGCGCAATATCTTTAAAGAGTACCAGAGTGATCTTGGGTTTGAGGAGCCGGGCGGGGGGTCGTTGGAAGCTTGGGCGAAAGAGGGCGTTTTGTTGCTCAACGCGGTCCTCACCGTACGGGACGGAGCGCCCGGCTCCCACCAAAATTTGGGCTGGGAGAAGTTCACCAGAGCGGCCATTCGATTTGCGTTGGAGCACAGCCCAAATGCTGGATTTATTTGTTTTGGGAAACCCGCGGAGAAATTGATCCAGGAGGCTTTAGAGGGGCTGGACGCGAGGCCGGTGGTCATCACTACGCCACACCCCTCTCCACTGAGCGCCTATCGCGGATTTTTTGGCAGTAAGCCCTTCACAACTTTTAATAATAAACAGCTTGAAAAGGGGCGAGAAATTGTAAATTGGGAATTGCCCTCGTCGCTACAAACATCATTGTTTTAACCTTGATAATCAGCTTTATAGATGCCTTATACTGATGTAATTTTTCCCCTGTTAATCGTCGTTCTGCTCGCCTACATCATTTTGAAGATGCGAAAAGGAAGTTCGGGCGTTGTGGCCGGATCGGAAGAGTTGCCGGGTTGGGCGGAGCAGCAATTGGCTGAAGGTAAAGCAAAGGTTGAGGCCTTAAGTCAGGAGTTAAAGTCAAAGGAGGAGGCGTTGGTCCAACTGCAGATTTCATCCGCCCAAGAGATTGCAGGTTTGAAAGGCCAATTGAATGCTGCCACGGAAAAATTGGACACCATTCAAAAACTTCATCAGGAGCAAAAAGCCGAAGCTGAAAAGTCAAAGGAAGCGATGAAGAATGAATTCAAGGTGCTGGCCGAGTCCATTCTCGAAGAGAAGAAAAAGCAGTTTAAGACGACAAATTCCGAGGAGTTGGACAAGCTGCTCGCTCCCTTTAAGCAGAAACTCGAAGATTTTGAGAAGACCGTCAAGGACAATCACGAGAAGGAAGTAAAATCCACCTCTGCCTTAATGGAGAACATCAAATCCTTGAAGGATATGAACGATAAGCTCTCCGAAGAAGCGAGCGGGTTGGCAAAGGCTTTGCGCGGGGACAACAAGAAGCAAGGAAACTGGGGTGAATTTGTGTTAGAGCGCGCGCTAGAGATGAGCGGGTTACAGAAGGACAAGGAGTATTTTGTGCAAAACAGCGAAACTACCGATGAGGGGCGTCGCTTACAGCCGGACGTTATTATTCAGCTGCCCGGGAACAAAAAGATCATCATCGATTCCAAGGTGTCGCTTGTGGCATGGGATAATTTCATTAATGCTGAGAATGAGGACGATGCAGCTTTGCACATGAAGGCATTGTCGGCGAGCGTTCAGGCCCACATCAAGAATTTGAGCGACAAGGATTATCCGCAGCTATACGGGGGCGATACGCCGGAATTTGTGCTGTTGTTCATTCCTATTGAGGCCGCGTTCATGGAGGTTACGAAATACGATCAAGGATTGTATGAATATGCATTCTCGAGAAAGATCATTGTGGTGAGCACCTCTACCCTGCTCGCTACCTTGAAGACCATTGCCATGGCGTGGCGTCAAGAAAAGCAGACAAAGAATGTGATGGAAATCGCTGAAGCCGGCGGCAAGTTGTACGACAAGTTTGTGGGACTCAGTGAGGATTTGAAAAAATTAGGAAGCCAATTCCAAACTGCGCAAAACACCTACCAGGACACCATGAACAAGATGATGGACGGCCGTGGCAATTTGATCACCCAGGTGGAAAAACTGAAAAAATTGGGCAGTAAAACCAAAAAAGAATTAGATACCCGCATGGTCGATAGAGCTGAGCTCGGCGAATATTCAGACCGTCAAATAGAGGAAGGAAATTCCGAAAATTAATATGGCAAAAGACCAATTAATCTATGGGCTACGTCCCATTTTACAGGCGCTTCAGGACAACCAAACCCTGGGGAATGTCTTTCTTCAAAAAGGAATTGGCGGCGCACTATATACCCAACTAGAGGGAGAGCTGCGCGCTGCAGGTATCGCACCGAAATATGTACCGGTGGAAAAGCTAAACCGCCTCACCCCTGGAAACCACCAAGGTGCCGTGGCCTACCTCAGCCCTATTGAGTTTCAGGATTTGGAAACGACCATCATGCAAGTCATTGAAAGCGGTCGCAAACCTTTGATCCTAGCGCTAGACCGCATTACCGATGTACGCAACTTTGGCGCTATCGCACGTACTGCCGAGAGTGCCGGTGTTCATGCGATCGTCATTCCTAAAAACGACAGCGCTCCTGTAAACTCGGATGCCATTCGCACCTCAACCGGGGCGCTCTTGGAACTTCCCGTATGTAAAGTGGGACACATGAAAGATGCTGTGTTTTTAGCGCAAAGTCTTGGACTAAAGATCATCGCAGGTACAGAAAAATCAGAGGACGATATCTATGCTGCGCCTTTTAATAAGGGTTGTATGTTGATCATGGGTAACGAAGAAACAGGTGTACACAAGAGCCTATTGCAATTGGCCGATCACAAAGCCAAAATCCCTATGATGGGCACGATCAATAGTTTGAACGTGAGTGTGGCCACCGGTATCTTATTGTACGAAGCCGTAAGACAAAGACAATGATGAAACGAATTGGACTCCTAGCACTACTCCTGCTCAGCGTTGGCGCCAAGGGCCAATTCAATTGTCAATCGACCAAACACGCGCCGGCCACATTCCAAATGACCGCACCCATCGATTATAATTCACGTTCGGACACCGCCGATCTCGTGGAATTAAACTTGTATTTGAACACCACAGATTTTGCGAATAAGCAACTGAGTGGAATTGCCCAATACCAGATCGGTGCCGAAATCAACTTCACCTCGTTGCGCTTCGACCTTCTCGGATTCACCGTAGATAGTGTCGTAAGTCCCACAGGCCCCTTGAGCTTCACACAAAGCGCCGAACACGTCACCATTCACCAGAGTGCCTATGCAGGTGCCATATTGCATTGGACCTTCTATTACCACGGCACCACCACTAAAGATGCGAGCGGATGGGGCGGCATTCACCATGATGGGGCCTATGAATACAACTTAGGCGTTGGTTTTGCTGCCAACCCCCACGTATACGGCCGCAGTCTATTCCCTTGTTTCGACAACTTCATTGAAAAATGTACCATCGAAGAGATGCACATCACCACCCTACCTGGCAAAGTCGGGGTAAGCAATGGCATCTTCGATCGGGTGGATACCTTGAGCAATGGAAACCTTACCTGGGTGTGGAAAGGCATCGCTCCCTTGCGTTCGTATTTGGTAAGCATGGCCGTTTCTGATTACCATAAACAAAGCTGGACACACGCAGGAAAAACTTTCGAACTCTATGGTCGCGCCCAAGACACCGCAAATATGACCGCAGGCTTCGTACACCTCAATGATATCTATGATGCTTTTGTAGAAGAGTTTGGACCGTATGTGTTCGAGAAAGTTGGGTATGCCATGACCATCACCGGCGCGATGGAACATGCCGGAATGATCCATTTACCTCGCACCTTGGCCAATGCCAACCTCAGCGGAGAGGATATCATTGCTCATGAGTTGGCCCATATGTGGTTTGGAAATGCTGTGACGACCAAAACTGCACAAGATATGTGGATCAACGAAGGCTTTGCCGAATTTGGCTCGCACTTCTACGAGGAGAAAGTCTACGGACGCCCTCAGTATGTAAAAACCGTTCAAAACAACCAAGCCCTCGTCCTGAAGCAAGCTGCGCAAAGCGACGGTGGCCACCTCGCCCTAAGTGGGGTAAACCAGAACCAAACCTATGGCACCCACACCTATCAAAAAGGTGCTATGGTCGCCCACAACCTTCGCGAGTTTTTGGGAGATAGCTCGTTCAGCTATGCCGTAAAACAACTCATCGCCACCAACACCTTCGGAAACTACGACGCGAACAGTTTCAAGGAGTCCTTTGAGAACTCCACGGGGGTAGATTTGGATGATTTTTGGAACGATTGGATGTATAATCCTGGCTATCATGGTGTACACGCGGAATTGACTTACGGGAATAATGCGAATTGGGCCTCCAACCAAAAAAGCGTGCAACTGCACCACCTAAGCGCCCATGTTCCGAACACCTACAGCCCTTCACAAAACACCACTCCGGTGAATCTCTATAAGCACAGCTATAACAACGGCTACCTCGGCAAGGTGAGCCTCGGCGCCTCTGAAGATTTTCCAGCCACCTCCGCCAACGGCACCTACTACACCGGCGCCATAGATCTTGGGGCGGGGAGCGATTATTGGATATCCGTCAATGATAGCGCCGAAAGCCTTGGGACCTCGGTATATGATTCCTTCAAATGGTCAGATCTAAACGGTACCACTACCCTGCCGCGAACTGGTGTAAAAATCACTCCCGCCTCAACCAACAACGGACTTCACGGGACCTTTTACGTATGGCATCACATCGTAGAAGGTTTGCATCCTGATGGCGTAACGACGAGCAAGGACCATTTCTACTTCATTGGGTACGAAGGCGCGCACGATCCACCCCTTTCCCTTAATACTGCCCTTCCTTTCGAGGTTACCTTCCAGTACAACACCAATGCAAGCAACGGGGGTCTGGATGCTGATTTGAAGGGGCAACCCGGCAATCAAATGACTGTGGGTCATTCCAACAGCATGCGATGGATGACCGGTGCGGTGATGAATAATGTGAGCAATCAGACCTTAGGGAACTTCGGTATAGGCAATCTCACCTTCACCCCGCAACATTTGGCACGTTACTACTTCATCATGAATACAGCCAACATTGGCCTTGAGGAAGGCAGCATCCATGGTTTGAACATCTTCCCTAACCCGACCAACGGCATTTTGAAGATTGAAACTAATAGTGCTAGTAGTAATCTTGAGTACCAAATTAGTGATGTACAGGGCAAAATTGTCGACCAAGGCACCCTAGCCCAAACCAACGGCACGAGTGAATTAAGACTTCCAAAACACTGTAGTGCAGGGACTTACCTATTCATCTGCGAGGCAGGCACCACGAAATTTACGCTGCAATAATTACTTGAGTACCAGCATAACCGGACAGTGGTCACTACCCATCACCTCGTTCAAGATTTGTGAATCCTGTACTTGGTCCATGAATCCAGCACTGACCATAAAGTAATCCAAGCGCCAGCCCACGTTTTTAGAGCGCGCACCGCCGCGGTAGCTCCACCAGCTGTACTTCACCGTATCTGGATATAACGCTCGGAAAGTGTCTACAAAACCAGCTTCAATCATCGTCGTCATACCGTCGATCTCAGCTTGTGTATAACCTGGTGTTTTGTTGTAATTCGATTTTGGGTTCTTCAAGTCTATCTCCTGATGCGCCACATTCAAATCGCCACAAACCACGACCGGTTTTTTCTCCTCCAGCTTCTTTAGATACGCCAAGAATGCAACGTCCCATTCCTGGGTGCGGTAATCCAAACGTTTGAGACCCGAGCTAGAATTTGGTACATAGGTGGTCACGTAGAAAAAGTTCTCGTATTCTGCGGTAATGGCACGACCTTCATTGTCGTGCTCCGCAATGCCAATGCCCATGGTCACCGATAATGGCTCCACTTTAGATAAAATGGCCGTTCCGCTGTATCCTTTCTTTTCCGCGCTAAAGGCATAGATGTGGTAGCCCTTCAACTCCACCAAAGCTTCCTTTACCTGCTCTGGCGTAGCCTTGGTCTCCTGCAATCCCACGACATCACAGTCCAATTCGTGCAGGTCTTCAATTAAAGTTTTTCCAGCTGCGGCGCGTACGCCATTGACATTAAACGAGAGTAATTTCATTTACATATTTCTTCTATACTGTCCGCCAACTTCGAACAGTGCATTGGTAATCTGTCCCAGTGAGCAATGCTTCGCCGCCTCCATCAGAACCTCGAAAATATTCTCATTCTGAATCGCAGCCTCCTGAATTTGTTGCAACCCTTCCTCCGCACTCGCGGCTTTACTCTGGCGCAGTGCTTCAAGCATGGCAATCTGGTATTCTTTTTCTTCTACGGTGGCACGAATAACCTCCGCAGGAATAATGGTTGGGGACCCCTTTTTGTTCAAGAAAGTATTGACCCCGATAATTGGGAACTCCCCGGTATGCTTCAACATTTCATAGTGCAAGCTCTCCTCTTGGATCTTACCGCGCTGGTACATGGTCTCCATGGCACCTAGAACGCCGCCGCGCTCGGTGATGCGGTCAAACTCCTGCAACACCGCCTCCTCGACCAAATCCGTCAATTCCTCAACAATAAAGGCACCCTGAATAGGATTCTCATTCTTCGTCAAGCCCAATTCCTTGTTGATGATCAACTGAATGGCCATCGCCCGACGCACACTCTCCTCAGTAGGCGTAGTGATCGCCTCATCATAGGCATTCGTATGCAGCGAATTACAGTTATCGTAAATGGCATACAAGGCCTGTAGTGTCGTACGTATATCGTTGAAATCAATCTCCTGAGCATGCAAACTGCGACCCGAAGTCTGAATGTGGTACTTCAACATTTGTGAACGCGCATCGGCCCCATATTTGTTCTTCATGGCATTGGCCCAAATACGACGTGCCACTCGACCTATGACGGCATATTCCGGATCAATTCCATTCGAGAAGAAGAAACTCAAGTTTGGTGCGAACTTATCGATGTCCATTCCACGGCTCAAATAGTACTCTACATAGGTAAAGCCGTTGGCCAACGTGAACGCCAACTGTGTGATCGGGTTCGCTCCTGCCTCCGCAATATGGTATCCTGAGATACTTACGCTGTAGAAGTTTCGTACTTGCCAATCGATGAAATAACTCTGCACATCGCCCATCAGACGCAGGGCAAACTCAGTAGAGAAAATACACGTGTTCTGTGCCTGGTCTTCCTTGAGAATATCTGCCTGGACTGTTCCGCGCACAGTATTCAAAGTCGTAGCCTTAATCTCTCCATAGGTTTTGGCGTCGAGAACTTCATCACCCGTAACGCCAAGCAATAGCAATCCTAGGCCGTCATTGCCTTCAGGCAACTCTCCTTGATACGCTGGGCGGGCAATACCGCGATCGTCGTATTTAGCCTTCTTGACGGCCTCCACCTTGGACTCCAAACCGTGCTCTTTGATGTAGACCTCACATTCCTGATCCACGGCCGCATTCATGAAGTAGGCCAAGAGCATTGGTGCGGGACCGTTAATGGTCATCGAAACCGACGTTGTTGGGTTAGTGAGTCGGAAACCGCTGTACAGCTTCTTCGCATCGTCTAGACAACAGATGCTTACCCCAGAATTCCCAATCTTCCCATAGATATCGGGGCGTCTGTCCGGGTCATTACCATAGAGTGTCACACTATCAAAGGCCGTCGAAAGTCTTTTGGCCGGCATTCCCAAACTCACGTAGTGAAAACGTTTGTTGGTCCGTTCTGGACCGCCTTCTCCCGCAAACATTCGCGTCGGGTCCTCGCTTTCACGCTTGAACGGATAGATACCCGCCGTATAGGGGTATTCACCAGGTACATTCTCTAGCAATAGCCAGCGAAGAATATCTCCCCAGCTGCGGTATTTCGGCAATGCCACTTTTGGAATCTGTGTGTGAGACAAACTCTCCGTGTGGGTTTTGATGTTGATGTCCTTGCCGCGTACTTGGAAGGTATATACTGGATCCTTGTAGCGCTTTACGGTTTGCTCCCACTGCTGAAGCTTTTCCCAATGATGCGGGTCTAGGTCCATCTTGATGCGGTCAAAGCTCGCTTGCAATTGGTCTTTAAGCTGCTGATCCTCCACGGTCTCAATGGAACGGCGCAAGGCATATAGTTTGTCCGCCACCTCAATCTGCGCACTTATTTGCTCGCGGTGAATACGGTGACTTTCAGAAATCTCGCTGAGGTAACGCGTGCGTTTCGGCGGGATGATGAATATCTTCTCGCTCATCTCACCCGTAATGGCAAAGCTGCTTTCAAACCCTGCGTTCGCCTTGGTATTGAGCATTTCAATGATGGCCTTGTACAATGAATTTGTACCAGGATCATTGAACTGACTCGCAATGGTACCATAGACCGGCATGCTTTCCGGATCTGCCTCCCAGAGGTTGTGGTTGCGTTGGTATTGCTTTTTGACATCACGCAGGGCATCCAAGGCGCCGCGTTTGTCAAATTTGTTCAAGGCAATGAGGTCGGCAAAATCCAACATGTCGATCTTCTCCAGCTGCGTCGCGGCGCCATATTCCGGCGTCATCACATACAAGCTCGCATCGCTGTGGTCTAAGATTTCTGTATCGCTCTGCCCGATGCCCGAAGTTTCAAGAATAATGAGGTCGAATCCGGCCACTTTCAAAATGTCCAACGCATTTTGCACATGAGCGCTGAGGGCCAAATTTGCCTGGCGCGTGGCCAAGGAACGCATGAACACATTACCATGTTTGATGGCGTTCATGCGAATGCGGTCGCCCAATAAGGCACCGCCGGTCTTTCTCTTTGAAGGATCTACCGATACTACCGCGATGCGCTTATCAGTAAAGTCCATGGTAAAACGGCGCACCAGCTCATCCACCATCGAGCTTTTCCCTGCCCCGCCCGTTCCGGTAATCCCGAGAATTGGCGTGTGTATAGCCGCAGCTTTTTCGGTAATGGAAGCCAATGCCTGTCCGTGTTGCTCACCACAATTCTCTGCAGCACTGATCCAACGTGCAATGGTAGGGTTATTCGCCCCTGCCAATTCTTCCACGCTTCCCGGAAGAGAATCTCCGACCAAAAAGTCCGATTTCTCCACGAGGTCATTGATCATCCCCTGCAAGCCCATCTTTCGGCCATCGTCCGGATGGTACAAGCGCGTGATGCCGTAAGCTTGGAGTTCTTCAATTTCTTCCGGCAAGATGGTACCCCCACCCCCACCAAAAATCTTGATGTGGCCGGCGCCTTTTTCTTGCAACAGATCGTACATGTATTTGAAGTACTCGATGTGCCCGCCTTGGTAAGAGGTCATGGCAATGGCATTGGCATCTTCCTGAATGGCGGTATTCACGACCTCCTCGACGGAGCGGTCGTGGCCGAGGTGAATGACCTCACAACCGGTACTTTGGATGATGCGACGCATGATGTTAATGGCCGCGTCGTGGCCGTCAAAAAGTGATGCCGCGGTGACAATGCGTACTTTGTGTTTCGGTACGTATGGTGCGGGGTTCTCCATAGTTCTGTGATGTATTTGGGAGCATAAAGATACGGCAGAATTGGCCAATGATTCTTTTCATTATCTTCACGGCAAACCCAAAATTATGAAGCCACTTCGTTCCCTACTTTTCTACGTGCCTATCCTCTTGGTATTGATCGTCGATCCTTCGAGTCAAGATATAGGCCTCTGGGTCCGATTCGCTTCTGCCTCACTCCTCGGATTAGCAGGCATTTACTTATATCGCAACGAGATGAAAAGCGGGTACACCAGCCTGTCCTTGATGACCATAGCGCTGGTACTTTCGGTGGTAAAAATTGGCCAAGTATCTGCGCCGAGTGAGCTCTATGGATTCGTGGCACGCATCTCTTTCCTCGCAGCCTGGATGCTCATCGCAAAAGCTGCCTTCGAAAAGAACAAAACCAATGCCCTCCAAGCCTTAGGAATGGGGAGCCAAGTCGCCCTGATCATCGCCTCCCTCAGCATCCTCCCATCGCTTGCTGAGGCCTACCAAGAAAACAACATTTACCTTGCCAACGGCCCCCTGTTCACGCACAAAAACTACGCTGCCGCCACCCTACTCCTGCTCCTTCCCCTCGGCTTCTTGGGGACGTTTGAAGGCCCCGCAGGCAAATGGGTACGCATCGCAGCCCTTGCCCTCGCAGGCATCGCCATACTCCTACTCCGCACTCGTGGAGTTTGGCTCGGCGGCCTCGCCATGGCCGTAATTGCCACCGCACATTACATCATGCAGGGCAACGCCAAACTCAGAAACAACGGCCTCATAGCTCTGGCCATCCTAGTAGTAGGCATTGGCGCCGCCGTGGCCGCTGGAGGCAGTGAAAAGATCTTCAACAGCGATACCATTCAAAGCCGATTGCACTATTGGAATGCCTCTTGGGAGATGTTCTTAGACCAGCCCATCAGTGGTGTGGGTGGCGGCCAGTGGAAGATTGAATACCCGGCCCAAGGACTCAAAGGCACCAACGAAAGTGTGATGAACGGGGTGACCAATATTTTGCGCCCACACAACGACCTACTTTGGATGCTCAGTGAAACAGGAATATTTGGCGGCATTCTCTTTGTCGGCATTCTAGTTATTGGCTTCTGGCAGAACTTCAAAAAAGACGGCAACATATATATGGCCCTAGTCGTCGTTGGATTTGCCGTCTATGGCTTTGGGGAATTCCCCCTAGAGCGTGCCTCTATGCTTTGGCCACTCGCGATCGCGCTGGGCTTTGCATCCACTGCTTTAAAAGCACGTCTGAGCAGTCGGACCAATGCCATACTCGCCGGCACCCTGATCACCTTCGCCCTTATCGTGAGTGCAAGCAGAATGATGAGTGAACGCGAGGCCAAGGAATCCCTCGAGGGATACATGACCCGCAACGCGCGCATCATGCAGACCAATGCAGAATCGGCCCAAAGTCCTTTCTTCGAAATGGACATTTACAATAATCCCATGGTCTACTTCGAAGGTCTAGGCATACTCAGTGCTAGCGGAAATCGCCCTACCCAGCGCGATGTGAACCGTGCACAAGAGGCCTTCGAGCGCGCATTGGACATTCATCCGAACCACATGTTGACCTTGAACCAATTGGCCAGCATCCACCGCATGAAAGGCGAACTCAATGAGGCCGCCGCACTCTACAATCGTGTGCTCGACATGAGCCCGCGCAATACGACCGCCGCCCTGAAACAAATCGAGGTGCAACGCACACTTGGAGATCTCTACGCTTCGCTCGATGCGCTAAAGATGATTGGACCGCAATACAACCCTCAAAACCTTAACGGATTGGGCCCGGAAGCAACCAAAACGCTTCAAGCGTTCGCAAAATCAGAAAACCCAAGGCCAAGCATGCAGAGCTTACACCGTAAATTACAGGGGGTCAAACCTGCCAATATGTGGTCAGTTTGGACCAATTGGCGTAAAAAATAGGGGGTAAAATATTTTTTTGGCACCAATTTTGTTTTTCAAACAGAAATACTACTTTAGTTATATGCAATCACAACGCAATCATACAATCAATTTCATGAACCGCATTTACGTGTGGAAGGGGTTGTTATTGAGTGAAGTGAAGGCATAGAATTAGAATATATAACAACCCATAATAGCAAGAGCGCCTTCCCCCGGAAGGCGCTCTTTTTTTGACTACATCATGAAGAATTTTCTCCACACCGTAAGAAATTCAGGTCCTATCAAAACAAGGGAATTGGTCCTAGTAGACCATACCATGGTCGATGCCTACGGAAATCTTACCCTCTGGGCGTTGATGGATCAGATGAATGGAGTGAAGAAAAAGCGCCTAGAAGCCTTACAGCTCAACGAGCAATGGAAGGAAAAGGTGGTAAATATTGATATGAAAATGTACAACGCCGCAGCGCTCAATGACCAATTAGCCATTGAAAGCTGCTTCGTACAAAACGGCAAGAAAACCGTAGACCTAAAAATATATGTAAGCCGCCAAAAGAAGGGCCAACCGGCCAAGCGCGTCTGCAAGACCATATATACCGTAGCCATCCATAGGGCGCGGTAAATCACCGGACCTGATCTGTTTTTCGTGTGTGAGTGTTAGTGGTTATATCTCAGACAGGTCCCACCTAGGTTCCATACCTCGAACCTAAAAAAAGCCCGGCGCTGCGCGCCGGGCTTTTGTGTTATAGGGTTCGCTGGACGGCCCGCTCGAGCCAGAGGAGCACTTCCGAAATATCAGCATCCTCCTCAGTGAGATGGATGGCATGAGAACACATGCTACCTGCTTTCATGAGTTGCAAATTGCCTACTGGCTCCTGCCCTTTAATGTTGATCCAAACTTCGAACCTACGCTTGGTGGCGGGCACTAAACAGGCAACTTGCTTTGAGGTACGAATGCTGTAATACTTCTTCTTACCACTGAGCTCAAATTCCAACCCTGTGGAGTGTAAGCCCTCAACGATACGCTCGTGCAAGGGCTTCCAATGCTCCTTGCCCTTAAAGACACTATCCTCCACCTGGCTTTCATCCATGTGCAAGGAGGTATTCTCCTTGGTCAGGTGAACGACCATATTCGCATGTCCGTGACCAATACCGAATTCCTCTTTCAAGCGCTTGACATTGGCCATGTGCTTCGGCTCATTCCATGAGCGAACCATATCTACCCAATACGAAATGGGCTGACCCGTTTTCTTTTCGAGTCCTGCAATGTGGCTATGAATTCCGGCGTTTAGGTCTTGGCTCATCGTTATCCTTTTAAGGCCTCTAAGCGTTGCGTGATCAAGGCTATTTTACCTTCGGCATCCGCTTGCTTTTTACGTTCGGAGGCAACAACAGCCTCAGGCGCGTTAGAAACGAAGCGCTCATTACTGAGTTTTTTCTCGACGCTCTTCAAGAATCCTTGCGTGTAGGCCAATTCCTCTTCGAGCTTGGCAATCTCATCATCAACGTTCACGAAGGCATCGGCCGGGATGGTATAATTAATCCCACCAACCACAAAGCTGAACGCGGATTTCTTCACTTCGCTTACGGTGGTAATAGCCTCAACATTGGCAAGCTTCATGATCAGTGCATCAAAGGCTGCATCATGTGCCGTTCCCGAGGCAATTTCGATGGTCAGGACCTCTTTGGGAGCAATTCCATTTTCATTGCGTACCGTACGAACACCACCTACGACTTCAGCGAAGTGCGCATATGATTTTAAGATCGCCTGATCTTCCACTTTTAGAGTAGGCCAAGTAGCAAAGTTGATGGTCTCACCCTCTTCACGATCTGCGAGGTTCTGCCACAATTCTTCCGTGATAAACGGCATGAACGGGTGCATGATTTCTAACAAGGTGTTGAAGATTGATTTGGTAGCCTCCAACGCTTCGGCTGAGATATGCTCTCCCTTCGCAGGTTTGACCATTTCCAGATACCAAGAACAGAAATCGTCCCAAACCAGCTTGTAGGTCGTCATCAACGCCTGAGACAATCTATATTTTTCAAAGCTGCTTTCTAGCTCTACAAGGGCTTCACCAATGCGGTTGCGCATCCATTGTACAGAAAGCGATTCTGAAGCGCTCATATCCTGCGAACCTGCTTCCCACATGCCTACCAAACGGAAGGCATTCCAAACCTTATTCGCAAAGAAAGAACCCTGAGAACAGAGGTCTTCGTCAAACAATAGGTCGTTTCCTGCGGGCGCCGTCATGAGCATTCCTACACGAACACCGTCGGCACCGTATTTATCTATAAGATCTAATGGATCCGGACTATTGCCCAGAGATTTAGACATCTTACGACGCTTCTTATCACGCACCATACCGGTGAAGTACACATCCTTGAACGGACGTTTTCCTTTGAACTCGTACCCTGCCATAATCATACGGGCTACCCAAAAGAAAATAATATCCTGTCCCGTAACCAGTGTATTGGTGGGGTAGAAATAATCTTCCTCTTCCTGGTTTCCGGAGAAAACGCTGTACGGCCATAGCCAAGAACTGAACCACGTATCCATGACATCTTCGTCTTGGTGTACCGCATCAGTGCCGAGGGCTACAACAGCCTTTTCTTTGCTCTTACACACAGCTACATTGCCCTCTGAATCGTACCAAGCAGGAATGCGGTGTCCCCACCAAAGCTGACGTGAAATACACCAATCCTTGATGTTCTCCATCCAGTAGAGGTAGGTTTTTTCAGCGTGCGGAGGATGTAGGGCAATGTCTTTTGATTTTACACCGTCAATGGCCGGCTTGGCCAAATCTGACATCTTCAAGAACCACTGCATACTCAGGCGCGGCTCAATCACCGCGTCGGTACGCTCGCTGCGTCCGACTTTATTTCTAAGATCCTTGGTCTCGACTAGCAGTCCGGCCTCTTCTAGGGCTTTGGCTACTTGTTTACGTGCATCGAATCGATCTAAACCGGCAAATTTACCGCCGTGCTCGTTCAGTGCAGCGTGTTGATCGAATACATCGATGACTTCCAAGTTGTGCTTCTCGCCCAATATCTGATCATTCGTATCGTGTGCTGGGGTCACCTTCAGTGCGCCCGTACCAAACTCGATATCCACGTACTCATCGAAAATAATCGGTACTGCGCGCCCTACTAAAGGAACGATGGCCTTCTTGCCTTTCAAATGCTGGTAGCGCTCATCATCGGGGTTCACACAAACCGCAGTATCACCAAAAATGGTTTCAGGACGCGTCGTAGCCACTTGCAGAGCCTCATCTGATCCTTCAATCTTGTAAGTCATGTAGTACAGGCGACTGTTCTCCTCCTTGTGGATGACTTCCTCGTCCGACACTGCTGTGAGTGCTACTGGATCCCAGTTTACCATGCGCAGACCGCGGTATATCATGCCTTTCTGATGCAAGTCGATAAATACATCAATCACTTGCTCGCTGCGTACTTCGTCCAAAGTAAATGCGGTGCGGTCCCAATCGCAAGAGGCTCCAAGACGGCGCAACTGCTTTAGAATGATACCGCCGTATTCATCGGTCCAATCCCAAGCGTGTTTCAAGAAATCTTCGCGCGACAAATCTGACTTTTTAATGCCCTGTTCGCGCAGGCGCTTTACCACTTTGGCTTCCGTTGCAATAGACGCATGGTCGGTACCCGGTACCCAACAAGCATTCAATCCAAGCATGCGAGCACGACGAATGAGAACGTCCTGAACCGTATTGTTTAGCATGTGACCCATGTGGAGTACACCCGTGACGTTTGGCGGAGGAATGACTATGGTATAGGGCTCTTTATCACTGACTTCCGCATGGAAGTAGTTGTTGTCCAACCAGTGGCTGTACCACTTTGATTCAATTTCTCCGGGGGTGTATTTTCCGATTTCGCGCATTGCAAATCTTGGTTTAAAGCGCAAAAATACATTCTCTCTATGACCAATTGGGCACTAAGACTAAGAGATTGTTAAATTCCTTTGAATAGCTCGGCAAGAATCCTACATTTGAACCACTAAGATTTAAATGCTTTAGTCCAATGAAAAAATTATTCCTTACCCTATTCGTTGCACTCTTCGGTTTTGCAGCTCAAGCGCAAGAAGCTCCAGCCGACGGCGCTAAGATCACCTTCGACAACAAAGTCATCAACTATGGTAAAGTAGAAAAAGGTACCAACGGTACCCGCGTGTTCAAATTCAAGAACGAAGGTACAGAGCCTTTGGTACTGAACTCAGTACGTGCTTCTTGTGGATGTACTACACCTAAATGGACTCGTGAGCCTATTGCTCCAGGTGCAGAAGGTGAGATCCAAGTGAAATACGACACCAACCGTATGGGTAACTTCCACAAAACTGTCACTGTTCAATCAAATGCCACCAATAAAACCGTGGTGTTGACCATTAAAGGACAGGTAATGAACCCTGAAGCTCAGGAAACTACTCCAGAGAAAAAAGGCGGAAGCGTTATTGCGAAATAACATCCCGAACATTACTCACGGATATCCAAGAAAGCCCTGTATTTTTGCAGGGCTTTTTGCATCAAATACGACCCAAGTATGCCGAAGATTTCAGTCAAAGGCGGGCGCATGCCTTCCAGCCCTATTCGCAAACTAGTTCCATTCGCAGAGCAAGCAGAGCGCAATGGCAACAAAGTATATTACCTGAACATTGGACAACCCGATATTCAAACCCCTATGGAGGCGCAACGTGCCATTAAAGAAGCGGACGTACCTGTGTTGGCCTATAGCCACAGCGCGGGCTTTGCCTCTTTGAGAGAGGGACTGTCGAAGTACTACCACGGCAAGAACCTTCCGGTACAAACCGATGAAATCATCGTGACCACCGGTGGGTCGGAAGCCCTGCTCTTCACCTTTGGATCGGCCATGGACGAAGGCGATGAGGTCATCATTCCAGAACCGTTTTACGCCAACTACAATGGATTTGCGACCGCTAGCGGAGTCAAAGTTGTTCCCGTTGAATCTTCTATTGAAACCGGATTTGCCTTGCCTCCAGTAGCTGCCTTCGAGGCCGCAATTACCCCAAAAACTAAGGGGATTTTGATCTGTAACCCTGGCAACCCCACCGGGTACTTGTACAGCAAAGAAGAATTAGAACAACTTCGCGACATCGTACTGCGTCACGATCTTTTCTTGATTGCAGACGAGGTATACCGCGAATTCACCTACGACGGTGAGCCTCACCACAGCGTCCTTGCCATGGAAGGCTTGGAAGAGCACGCCATTGTGGTAGATAGCTTCTCGAAGCGATACAGTATGTGTGGCGCGCGCATCGGCTGTTTGGTCAGCAAGAACAGGGAGTTTATGGCCACGGCCATGAAATTTGCGCAAGCGAGATTGTCGCCCCCGACCTACGCACAAATTGCCAGTGAAGCAGCGTTGAAAACACCTCAAAGTTATTTCGACGAGGTAAATGCAGAATATGTTGAGCGTCGCAATGTATTGGTGGATGGTTTAAATAGTATTGATGGGGTCTTTTGTCCTAAGCCCAAAGGTGCCTTTTACGCAGTGGCCTCGTTCCCGGTGGAAAGCGCCGAACACTTTGCGCAATGGCTACTAAGTGATTTTAACCATGAAGGAAAAACACTGATGATGGCACCAGCGGCGGGGTTCTATGCCAAGCCAGAATTGGGCGCAAATCAAGCACGCCTTGCCTATGTCTTAAATACTAAGGCATTGAAGGATTGTATTGCTATCTTAAAAGCAGCATTAGAGGTGTACCCAAACCGCACCCGATAAAACCCATAAACCGTGATTGTACAACTCAATCAAAGCTTAGTCAAACTCAACACCTTTGGTATCGACCAAAAGGCAACCCGCCTTATCTGGGCACATAGCGCAGATGAAATCAGTACGTACGTTAAACATCATGGTTCCCCTGCCCTAGTGCTTGGTGGCGGTTCGAACATGCTGCTGACCCAGGATGTGGAAGGCGATGTGCTCAAGGTTGATATCCATGGTAGACGTGTGGTTTTCGAGGACGACGAGGTCGTGCACATCAGATTTGGCGCAGGAGAGAATTGGCACGAGATAGTGCTATGGACGCTCATGCAAGGATTAGGCGGACTTGAAAACCTCAGCTTAATTCCCGGGAATTGCGGCACTGCGCCCGTTCAGAATATTGGGGCCTATGGCGTAGAGTTGAAAGACGTTTTTGTGAATTGTGAAGGAGTCCTCGTCGAGAGTGGCGAATTCTTTACGCTATCAAAAGAAGAGGCCCATTTTGGTTACCGCGACAGCATATTCAAAAATGAATGGAAGGGCAAAGCCATCATCACGCGCATCACCCTTGCACTCACGAAAAAGAATCACAAGCTTCGCACAGATTACGGCTCCATTCAAGCAGAGCTCGAAGCAAGGGATATTACAGATCCTACTCCAAAGCAAATCAGCGATGCAGTGATCAGCATCCGCAGGAGTAAACTTCCAGATCCCGCGGAAATAGGCAATAGCGGCTCGTTTTTCAAAAACCCTGTGGTCTCGAAGGAGCTCGCAGAAAGCTTGGCCGAGCGCTACCCTAATATGCCTTCTTATCCGGCACCGAATGGCGTAAAGCTAGCCGCAGGATGGCTCATCGATACAGCAGGTTGGAAAGGCTATCGCAATGGCGATGCCGGAATACATGAAAAACAAGCTCTGGTATTGGTCAATTATGGCAAAGCCAGCGGGGCGGAATTATTAGAATTGGCCCATAAAATTATCGACGATATCCAACAGCGTTTTGGCATCTCCTTGCACCCCGAAGTAAATCTTATTTGATGCCGACTGTTGCGTTCCATACCCTAGGTTGTAAGCTGAATTTCGCAGAGACCTCAACCATTGCTAAGGACATGGTTGAAGGCGGTTTTGAGCGCGTAGAATTCCAAGTTCCAGCCGACGTATACATCATTAACACTTGTTCCGTCACGGAAAATGCAGACCGTGAGACCCGCAACATTATCGGCCGTGCCCTACGTGCAAATCCCGATGGTTTTATTGTGGTCGTAGGGTGTTATGCCCAATTAAAACCGGAGCAAATCATGGAACTCCCAGGCGTAGACCTGGTCCTCGGAGCCACTGAAAAATTCAACGTGCGCCAATTCCTAGGCGCTTTAGAGAAAACCAAAGGAGATGCAGAGGTACATAGCTGCGAAATTGAGGATGCCAACGCCTTCGTTTCGAGCTACAGTGCTGGCGATCGCACACGTGCCTTCTTGAAAGTACAAGACGGTTGTGATTACAAATGCACCTATTGTACCATTCCATTAGCGCGCGGCATTTCTCGAAGTGACACCTTGGAGAATGTGGTGGCCAAGGCACAGGAGATTGCCGAAGCCGGTATCCCGGAAATTGTGCTGACGGGAGTCAATGTAGGAGATTATGGCAAGGGCGAATTTGGAAACAAAAAGCACGAGAGCACCTTCTTGGAATTGGTCCAAGCCTTAGATGCCCAAGTACCTGTGGAACGCATGCGTATTTCGAGTATTGAACCGAACTTACTGCGCGATGAAATCATCACCTTTACCGCGCAAAGCCAAAAGTTCGTCCCTCACTTCCACCTTCCCCTTCAAAGCGGCTCAGATACGATTTTAAAG
>CALDGA010000226.1 GCA_937942085.1 uncultured Flavobacteriales bacterium | reverse complement strand
TACACGTACTCTATCAGGGTAAAATCGTGAAGAGTGGCGGACCAGAATTGGCCCATGAACTCGAAGAACGCGGATACGATTGGATCAAGGCAGAAAACGCATGACAGATTTAGCACAAGATTTACTCTCTTCATTCCTCGTTGCTGAATCACAGCTCAACGGGAGCCGCAACCTCGGCGTCGTGTCCTTGCGTAAAAAAGCCATGGACCGCTTCGAGCAACAAGGCTTCCCTACTACGAGAGACGAAGAGTGGAAGTACACCAACCTAAAGCCGGTACTCAAGCAAGATTACCGAATTCTACTCAAAGGGGATGATGCCGTGTCTTTTGCCGACATCAAAAAATACCTTTTGAGCGACCTCGATACTTATAAGCTTGTCTTTATCAATGGCAAGTACAGCTCTTGGCTGAGCGAAAGCACGCATCAAAGCTTTGATATCTGCACCTTCGCGGCGGCCTTGAACAAGTACCCAGAGGTCATTGGCGATTACCTCGGCAAAGCGGCGCCAGAGGGCACCACCTTTGTGGACCTGAACACCGCCTTTGCAGACGATGGTGCCTTCGTGCGCGTCACGCGCAATCAAACTGTAGATAAGCCTATCGAGATCATATACCTCACTACCGATGAGAACGGTCCGGCCTTTGCCCAGAACCGCAACCTCATCATTGTCGAACAAAATGCCGAGGTACAAATTGTAGAACGTCACCAAAACATTGGCACCCAGCCAAACTTCACCAATTTTGTCAGTGAAGTCTTTGCGGCTGTCGATGCTCGCGTGAGTTACTACAAGGTGCAAAACGACGCGCTCCACGCTTCCCTCGTCGACAACACCCACGTAGTGCAAGAGGGGGGCAGCAATGTGCACGTTGGGACGTACAGCTTCGGAGGAAAATTGGTTCGTAATAACTTACACTTCTACGCAAACGGCGAATACACCGAGAGCCACATGGATGGGGTGACCATAATTAACGATGGTCAAACGGTCGACCATCACACTTTAGTAGACCATAGAGAGCCAAACTGTTACAGCCGTGAGTTGTACAAAGGCATTTACCTCGGCAACAGCCACGGCGTGTTCAACGGTAAGGTGATGGTGCGTCAGAAAGCACAAAAAACTAATGCCTTCCAGCAGAACGACAATATTTTGTTGAGCGAACGAGCGAAGGTGGATACAAAACCTCAACTCGAGATTTTTGCGGACGATGTGAAGTGTTCACACGGATGTACCATTGGCCAGTTAGACAAAAACGCTCTGTTCTACTTGCGCTCACGCGGTATTCCAAAAAAAGAGGCGGAAGGTTTAATGACCTATGCCTTTGCTTCGGACGCCTTGGAATACGTGAAGATTCCACAGCTCGAAAAACGCTTGAACCGCGTCATTGCTGATAAGCTCGGCATCAACTTGGAATTCGCCCTATAATGGCCTACGACATCGACTATATCCGATCCCAATTTCCCATCCTGGACCAACAAGTCCATGGGAGACCCTTGGTGTATTTGGACAATGCTGCCACCGCGCAGAAGCCAAAAGCCGTAGTCGATGCCATCAGTCATTATTACTACAACGACAACGCAAACGTCCACCGCGGCGTCCACACCCTGAGCCAACGTGCGACGGATGCCATGGAAGCGGTACGGGACCAAGTACGTGAACACATTGGTGCGCGCGAATCCGCAGAGATCATCTTCACGCGAGGCATTACCGACAGCATCAACACCGTTGCTTTCGGCATGGGCGCCTTGATTAAACCGCACCAAAATGTGGTGATCACCGCCCTTGAGCACCACAGCAACATCGTGCCTTGGCAGATGCTATGTGAGCGCACTGGAGCAACCTTGCGCTACATTCCCATCAACGAAAAAGGGGAACTGGTCGTCCATTCATTGGAGGAAATCATCGACGAACACACGGCCATGGTGGCCTTCAATCACATCTCAAATTCCCTAGGCACCATCAACCCGGTGAGCACCATTCTGGCACGCGCCAAAGCGGTCGGAGCTTGGACCCTAGTGGACGGCGCACAAAGTGGGCCACACGCCAAGGTGGATGTACAGGAATGGGATGTGGACTTTTTCACCCTGGCCTCGCACAAAATGTACGGGCCTACCGGCTTGGGTGTGCTCTACGGCAAACGCGAGCGACTCGAAGCCCTCCCTCCCTACCAGGGCGGCGGTGAAATGATTGCCACGGTGACCCTAGAGAAGAGCACCTACGCAGAGATCCCACACAAGTTTGAGGCGGGCACACCGCACATCGAAGGAGTGATAGGTTTCGGAGCCGCATTGAAGTTCATGAACAGCATCGGCATTGAGGCCATCGCCCAACATGAAGCGGAATTGCTTACCTATGCCACGGAAAGCTTGAGTAGCATTGAAGGATTTAGAATCATAGGAACGGCGGACCACAAAGCGAGCGTGTTGAGTTTCCTTGTCGACGGCACCCACCCGTACGATTTAGGGGTATTGCTCGATCAACAAGGCATCGCGGTTCGCACGGGACAGCATTGTACGCAGCCTATTATGGACCAATTCTGCATTGCAGGCACCGCCCGCGCAAGTTTTGCGATGTACAATACCAAAGAAGAAATCGACCTGTTCAAAGCCGCTTTAGAGCGTGCCGTAAACATGTTGCGATAAACCATTACCTATGACCATACGTGAAAAACAAGCCGCGCTAGTAGACGAGTTTGCCTTCTTCGACGATTGGATGGACAAGTACAATCACATCATCGAAATGGGCAAGAGCTTGCAGCCCCTAAGCGACCAAGACAAGCAGGAAGACCTCTTGGTACAGGGCTGTCAAAGCAAGGTTTGGCTGAAGGCCGAAAAGCAAGGCGATGCTGTAAAGTTTTGGGCCGATGCCGATGCCATCATCGCCAAGGGAATCGTGGCCATGCTCATTGATGTGTTCGACGAGCAGCCGGCGGCAGAAATTGCCCAAGCCGAGCTCGGTTTCATCGAGGAAATAGGACTAAAAGATCACCTCAGCCCGACGCGTGCAAACGGCTTGATGAGCATGATCAAACAAATGAAAATTTACGCCCTAGCATTTGCTTAGGTATACATGAAATCATGAGTGAAGAATTGAGCAGAGCAGAGATGCAAAAGATCGGTGAGGAAGTCGTTGGCGTCCTTTGCACCATATTCGATCCAGAAATTCCAGTGGACATCTACCAGTTGGGATTGATCTATGACGTCCAAGTCAGCACAGAGCGCGACGTTCACATTCTCATGACCCTCACCTCACCCAACTGTCCAGTGGCAGAGAGCCTTCCGCAAGAGGTGAAGGAAAAGTCGAGAGCATTGGATTCCGTTCGCGATGTCGAGGTAGAAATCACCTTCGATCCTCCATGGGATAAAGACATGATGAGCGAGGAGGCTAAACTCGAATTAGGGATTCTCTAAAAAAAAGCCAAAATCCAAACCTTTACCGCATAAAATGGTTAGGTATTCGTTATTTAGCCGCTTCTTTTGTGGCTTTTAGCGAAAGAAACACAACACACAACACCGCCTTATGAAAGTTGGTATACACGCCATTTCGTACTACGTACCCACGCAGTATTTGCCCATTGAAACCCTGGCAAATGCGCGCGATATTGAATACGCAAAACTCAACAAAGGATTGGGTCTAACCTCGATGTCTTTTCCGGATATTGACGAAGATGCTGCCACTATGGGAGCCAATGCCGTTTTACGCCTGATCCAATCTGAAAACATCCACCCCTCTTCCATAGGTCGCCTGTACCTAGGAACTGAAAGTGCCCTAGATAGCGCGAAGCCCACGGCTACCTATATTTTGGATTTAGTGGAGAACCAATTATCCGCTGAACACGGGGCCGATTGTTTGCGCAATGTAGATGCCGTAGACATGATCTTTGCCTGTGTAAGTGCCGTAGACGCCTTGGAAAATGCCTGCCTTTGGGCCGCCCAAAATCCGGAAAAGGTCGCCATCGTTGTCGCCTCTGATTTAGCAAAATACGACCTTGGCAGCACTGGAGAATATACCCAAGGCGCCGGATCTGTAGCCATTGCGGTCCGCATCAACCCAGATATGATTAGCATCGATCCACACGTGGGCGTAGCGACCAAAGGTGAGCGCGATTTCTTCAAGCCGCGTCGGACCTTTACCAAAGCAGCACTTCTCGCCGAGGCCGCCAAGCTTTTAGGCGTAGAACTCAGTGAAGAACAAGCACAAGAAAAACTGGCAAGCTCGAACGGCTTCTGGGGCGGAAACACCATGCTCCGCAGTTATGTGGAGGAGCCTGTTTTCGACGGACAGTACAGCAACTTTGCCTACGTGAGCCGCATTAAAGAAGCTTTGGCAAATTTCGGCACCAAGGTCAATACCAACCCGGCGCTGGATTGGGACAAAGTGGTCATGCACCTTCCCTACGCCTTCCAAGGCCGTCGCATGTTGGTGAACTTCTACCTAGATTGGATGAAGGCCAACAACAAATGGAACGAGGTTGTTGAGGTGATGGGCAGTGATATGCCTGCCGACAAAGCCGAAGCCAAGGAATGGGTTCGCGCCTTCTCAAAAAGTGATTACTATCGCGCCTACGTTGCCAAGGCTCTTGCTCCGGCAGAACGCGCCTCCAGCCTCATCGGCAATATGTACACCGCTTCCATCTTCATGGGGCTCCTGAGTACCCTCTGTGATGCTGCGGATAAAGGACAAAACATCGAAGGAAACACCATAGGATTCATGGGCTACGGCTCGGGTTCTAAGGCCAAGGTATTCCAAGGCACGGTGGAAAAAGGTTGGAAAAAGGTGGCCCAATTAGACCTCTTCAACACCCTCGAAAACCGCACCGCAGTGAGCTTCGAAACGTATGAGAATTGGCACAATGAACGCCTTGATAGCGCCATCACGCCGAACAAAAAAGGTTTTGTATTCACAGGTTTACGCACCGAGGAGAACCAAGAATTCTACAGAGATTATACCTTTAACGCTTAAATGAGCGAAAAAGAAATCATTAATAAGGTCGCGCAAAGTCCGCTGATCACCTTCAATCTCGAGGATTACTTGCCGCCCCGCGCGGCGGAGCTAGACCTTTGCACCCTCGTGGAAGGTGGCCTGCTTCGTGAAGAAGCTTTTCGAAACACCTTGAAAGCGCACGATTTCTCTACTTACGAAAATGCCGTAGTACGCCTCTACCTCAGCGAAGACCTGATCCTCCCCGCTTGGGCACCTATCCTGCTCTCCAGCAGATTGGCAGACCTGGGCATCGCCAGTATTTGGGCGCCCAATTCCGAAACGTTCTGGAGCCAGTATTTCAGAGAGGTCTTGGGAAAATTGGACTACAGCACCTTCACAGGCAAACCCATTATCCTCAAAGGCTGTGGGGATAAACGCATTCCACGCGATGCCTACGTGCAAGCCATACAACACCTCAAACCCATCGCTAAAAAAGTGAGCTATGGGGAAGCGTGCAGTGCAGTGCCCTTGAAATAATTAAAGGGTAATACTCAATCCAAGATTTAGGCTACGGGCCTCCTGCCACGTATCCAACAACGGTCCGTCGACCACCAACGGGCTCATGCCATAAAATCCAAACACATTGACCGGCCCCCGCCCAGCCTTGGCATATACACCATAGCGGTACGGATTAAACCCAGCGATGTTGTAGAATTTCACTCGGTAGTTTTGATCCTTGTAATAAGAATACGAATCTGTTCGATAGCCAAACAAGGCGCCTACATATAGTCGATTGTACCGGCCCTTTTTGTTGACATTACCACGGTATCGTAATTCAACACTACCGTCGACATATTCCGTCGCGAAACGGTTTGAATGATCATTGCCAGTAAGATATACCGGCGTCATAGTACCGTCCTCACTAACATCCAAGTGCAAATTGCCTTGATAAAAATGGGCACTATAGCCCACACCCCATGCCCATGAAAAATGGGATATACCGAATACATTGTCGCGCATAAAGTGAATTTCTTGGCTGTTGGCAATGGTACCGGGCGAAAACTCGCCTGGGGCTCCGCTCACGATAAGTGCAGAGGAGTTGAAGGAAAAACCTTCGCCCGGTTCCGGAATGAATGTGGAGGTTTTCTGGCCATATGCAGGAGCAATAGCCAATATAAAAACCAAAAGTGGAAGGAGCCTACGTTGAATCATGGCTCCAAAATACTAAAGGTCGTCGTCTTCTACGTCTTCCGCCGCTTCAAAATCGTCCGAATCAGAATCTGTATCATCATCTTCGTCGTCTTCGTAGGCCTCAAACTTCTGAACCAACGTGGTACTTACTTTGATCAAGTACTTAGTATCCTCAGTCTCGAGTGGCACGGCTTCAACGCGCTCCCCTTTTGCATTGGTAAAGTACTCGGTGTCGTATTCGAAACCTTCAGGGTACGCTTCGACCAGCAGCGCCATTAGGTCGGGAGTCATGGACTTGTAGTCCTTGATCACAAATCGCTTTGCCATTTGCTGTAAATGTTTGATATCACTAGTAATGTACTTCGGCTAAAACACACATTATTAAGCTAATATCACGACCCGATAGGCAGGGCCGCACGCGGCTAATTATTTGCCTAATATCCAAGAAAAAATTAAAGGTGCAACAATAGTTGCATCACTTTCCACAATAAATTTTGGGGTATCCGCATCGAGCTTTCCCCAAGTGATTTTTTCGTTTGGAACGGCACCTGAATACGATCCGTATGAGGTGGTCGAATCTGATATTTGGCAGAAGTACCCCCAGAAAGGAGTATCCTCAAGTTCTAAATCTTGGTAGAGCATCGGAACTACACAAATGGGGAAATCCCCAGCAATACCTCCCCCTATTTGGAAGAACCCAATAGAGGCGGTTTTACTCTCTTCAGTATACCATCCAGCCAACCACTGCATGTACTCAATACCGCTCTTCACTGTGGTGGCTTGAAGCTCACCCTTGATGCAGTACGAAGCAAAAATGTTGCCCATGGTGGAATCCTCCCAGCCCGGTACGACGATAGGCAGATTGCGCTCTGCCGCCGCCAACATCCAGCTGTGCTCTGGTGGAATCTCATAATATTGTTCCAAGACACCTGATAGAAGCATCTTGTACATGTATTCGTGTGGGAAGTAACGCTCGCCCTTGGCCTCAGCCTCTTTCCAGATGGCCTCGATATGACCCTGCAAGCGGCGGAACGCTTCCTCTTCAGGAATACAAGTGTCGGTCACGCGGTTCAGGCCGCGGTCCAACAACTCTCTTTCTTGCTCCGAGGTAAGATCACGGTATTCAGGAACGCGTTCGTAATGCGTATGCGCTACGAGGTTCATCAAATCTTCTTCGAGGTTGGCTCCGGTACAAGAGATGATGTCCACCTTTCCTTCACGGATCATTTCCGCTAAAGAAATGCCCAATTCTGCCGTCGACATCGCGCCCGCCAGGGTCACCATCATCTTGCCACCGGCATCGAGGTGTGCTTCGTATCCTTTTGCTGCATCTACCATTGCCGCCGCATTGAAGTGACGATAGTGGTGAGCCATAAACTGTGAAATAGGTCCTTTATTCATAACCCAAGGTATTTAGCATTTGGTCGGCCGATTGTTGGTCGGCGAATAATCGTGTCGAAACGGAGCCATCATCTTCGATGTTGACCACCACGTGTTTCGGTGCCGGCAATAGACAGTGTTTCGTACCGCCGTAACCCGACAAGCTTTCCTGATACGCACCCGTATTGAAGAAGCCAATGATCAATGGCTCGGGATCCATCTTGCGCAATCGCGGCAAGAAGATGGCGTTCACGTGCTGCTCGGAGTTGTAGTAATCGTCCGAATCGCATGTCAAACCGCCCAACAATACACGCTCATAAGGCTTGTCCCATTTACTCAAAGGGAACATGATAAAACGCTTATTGATGGCCCAGCTGTCCGGCAAGGTCGTCATGAACGAGCTGTCGATCATGTACCAAAGCTCGCGGTCGTTTTGTTGCTTGGCGCCGAGGATGCTGTAGAAATTGGCCCCAGATTCTCCCACCGTGTAACTTCCAAACTCACTGAAAATGTTCGGCTCAGGAACATTGGCGTGGTCACACATGGTTTTTACTTGGGCAATAATTTCTTCGGCCATGTACTCGTAATCGAAGTCCATTCCTAGGCTTGTTTTGATAGGGAATCCACCGCCGATATTCAAACTGTCCAACGTCGGACAAAGGCGCTTAAGGTCGATGTAGACCATCACACATTTGCGTAATTCGTTCCAGTAGTAGGCCGTATCCTTAATGCCGGTGTTGATGAAGAAGTGCAACATCTTCAGCTCGGCCAAATCGTTATCAGCAATCTTATTCTTGTAGAAATCTACGATGTCGCGGTACCCGATGCCCAATCGCGAGGTGTAGAACTCAAATTTTGGCTCTTCCTCCGAAGCGATGCGGATGCCCACCTTCGCCTTGTGCTCGAGACGTGAGGTCAATTCTTCCAATTCCTCCACGTGGTCAATCACGTTGATGGTATTGCGGTGGCCGTCGTTGATCAAGCCGGCGATATTATCGAGGTATTCAGGGGTTTTGTAGCCGTTACATACGACGAATTGGTCCTCTCCCAACAACCCTTTCGCCTTCATCTTACGGACGATATTGATGTCAAACGCGCTGGAAGTTTCCATGTGCACTTCATTCTCCAACACGCGCTCCATCACAAAGCTGAAGTGATTGCTTTTCGTACAGTAACAGTAGTGGTATTCCGCGTCGTAATCCACCTTGGCCATGGCTACATGGAACATACGTCGAGCGCGTTGGATGTTCTCGTCAATCTTTGGCAAAAAGGTCATGCGCAAAGGCGTGCCGTATTCTTTGACGATAGGCATCAGATCCAGTCCGTTCCACTCCAGTGTCCCGGCAATGTTCAGTTCAAACTCCTCGGTAGGCCAATCAAAGGTCTGTTCAACGAGGTCCAGATATTTATTTTTCATTTCCGTAAAAAGGTGCGCAAATGTATGGCCAACTTTTAATTATGCAACTCCTTAATTTTTAAGTTGATGCGGCTGTAAATTTGATTCAATATTAGTCAAATAGCGCCAATTAGGCAGTAAAGCGCACCTCAACAGGTGCGAACCCCTCCACCTCTAGCGTAAAGGAATCGCCATTTTCGACCGGAACCATGGGTCCTAGCGCGCCAGATAACAATACCTCTCCTTTCATCAAAGGTCGGCCTCCTGCCGCCATGGTCTTCGCCAACCACAAAGCTGCATTCAACGGATCGCCCATACACGCCGCGCCTGAGCCTTCACTGGCCACCGCGCCATTTTTCTTCAACGCCATGCGTACCTCAGCCGTCTGCACCTCAGCCAAAGGTTTTCCTTCTTGCCCGAGGATGTAGTGCGAGCCGGAGGCGTTGTCGGCAATGGTATCTGAGATGCGAATGTTCCAGCCTTCGATGCGGGAGCCCACCACTTCAATGGAGGCTCGCACTTCTGCAATCGCGGCTTTTAATTCTTCTAGGGTCACATCTTCATTGGGAAGGTCGGCCCCAAGTACGAAGGCCAATTCTCCTTCAACCTTGGGTTGCATGAGCTCACTCATGCTGATCGTGCCCGTGGCGCTGCGGTCCATGGTATGGAACAAAATGCCGTAATCCGGCTGGTCTACGCCGAGCTGCTGTTGAACTGCAGGGCTGGTAAGGCCAATCTTCTTGCCCACGATGCGCTCACCGTCCTTCATACGCAATGTGACGAGCTCCTGCTGTATGGCATAGGCCGTAGGAATGTCGTTGTTGATGTGGTCGCGCAAAGGAGCGATGGTTTGGCCAGATTTTAAGGAAGCATAGAGGGCCTTGGCATGGTCGAAAACAGATGACATATCTCAGAAGTTACACCTCGAAGTTACACTATATTTGTAGGGAACCCACAAACAGAATAGTATGCCATTCTATCAGCAAGTTGGAAGAATTCCCCACAAAAGGCACACGCAATTTCGCAAGGCCGATGGGAGTTTGTACCACGAGGAACTCTTTGGAACTATAGGATTTGACGGGATGTCTACCCTGCTCTACCACGAACATCCACCGACCATGGTAAAGGATATTTTGGAGAGTGTGGACGTTGCGCCGAAAGTCGCCGTGGACAAGAACATGAAAGCGTACCTGCTGGAAGGTTTTAAAGTCCCCGCGACCGACGATTACCTCTCGTCAAGAACGCCCGTGTTGACCAATAGTGATTTGACCATTTCATTGGCCGCGCCGAAAAAGAGCATGTTGGACTATTTCTACAAGAATGCCCAGCAAGATGAGATGGTGTTCGTCCACGAAGGCTCGGGAACGCTGTACACGCAGATGGGCGCTTTGGCCTTTGGACCTGGCGATTACCTGATCATCCCACGTGGAATGATTCAGCAATTCCATTTTGATACGGAAGCCAATAGATTATTTATCGTGGAAAGTGGCTCGCCTATTTATACGCCGAAGCGCTATAGAAATTGGTTTGGCCAATTATTAGAGCACAGCCCTTATTGCGAGCGCGATTTCCGTGCGCCGGCCCACGTGCCTGCTAAAAACGAATTAGGTGATTTCACCATCAAGGTGAAGAAAGAGGATATGATCCACAATTACATCTATGCCTCTCACCCATTTGATGTCGTCGGATGGGACGGGTTCAACTATCCCTATGCCTTTAACATCAAAGATTTCGAACCTATTACCGGCCGTGTGCACCAACCGCCACCGGTACACCAAACGTTCGAAACCAACGCTTTTGTGGTATGTTCTTTCGTACCTCGTTTGTACGATTACCACCCACAGGCCATCCCGGCACCGTACAACCACAGCAACATCGATTCAGATGAGGTATTGTACTACGTGGACGGTGATTTCATGAGCCGCAACAATATTAAGCGCGGTCACATCACTTTGCACCCTGCGGGCATCCCACACGGACCGGCACCGGGTACCTACGAAGGTTCCATCGGCAAAAAAGGAACCGAAGAATATGCAGTGATGGTCGACACCTTCAAGCCATTAAAAGTCACAGAACAAGCCATTGCCTTGAGCGATGGTAAATACCACAAGAGCTGGTTTAAATAACAACAACAGCATGCCTGTGCATGCGAACCTATCGACATGAAGAAAAAACCATCCACAGCCATGTTAGGTCTGGGGTATGATGCTGCTCATTACCAAGGCAGTATGAAACAACCCATATTTCAGACCTCAACATACGAGTTCCCAAATGCGGAGGCGGGGAAACAATTCTTTGCCTGGGCAACAGGAAAAGAAGAACAACCTGCAGGGGCACAAATGGGATATATATACAGCAGATTGGGCTCTCCCAATACCGTCCTGCTTGAAGAACGCCTTGCCCACATAGACCAAATAGATGCAGCAGCAGTATTTGGTTCTGGAATGGCCGCCATCAGCGCAACTCTTCTAGAATTTTGCCGACCAGGAAGTATTTTATTGCATACCGACCCTGTATACGGTGGAACTCACAGTTTCATGGTGAATTATTTGGAAGCCTTTGATGTACGCTGTTTTCAGGTCAAACATCATTGGTCCGTTGAGGAAGTCGTTTCAAATGTGCGGTCTGTTTACCCAGATAGACCCGTGAGTGGATTTTTCACGGAGAGTCCTGCCAATCCTACTATGGATTTGTATTCTGTATGTAAGGCCAAAAAAATTGCTGTAGCCTTGGGCAACGAGGAGCAATTTGTACCTGTGATCGTGGACAATACTTATTTGGGACCTATCCTGAGTCCACAACATAGAAATGGCGCTGACCTCGTCATTTACTCTCTCACCAAAAATATCGCTGGTCATAGCGACGTCATTGCCGGTGCGGTAACGGGTAAGGCTGAATTAATTGGCCGCGTAAAAAAGGCAAGAACCTTCATTGGAGGCATTTTAGGGCCCATGGACAGCTGGCTCATTTTAAGATCCCTAGAAACGTACACCATTAGAATCAAGGCGCAAGAGGACAATACCCATAAGGTTGCCCAATTCTTAATGACCCATCCAGCGGTAGAGGAAGTTCGATACCTCGGGAATGTGGCGGATTGGAACCCAGAACAGCATAAGGTTTTTACGGAAGAGTATGGTGGTGTTGGTTCTATGATTGCCCTCTACATCAAAGGAGGCGAAAAAGAGGCCTTCACTGTGCTCAATCACATAGAAGTATTCAAACTTGGAGTCAGCCTAGGCAGTACCGAGAGCCTGGCTGAACACCCATATAGTATGACCCACGCCAAAGTGGACGATGATTTGAAGGAAGAAATTGGCATCACCAATAGCCTAATCCGTTTAAGCATAGGAGTGGAAGATGCCGACGACCTCATACATGACTTAAATACTGCCTTGAACCTTATCATTTAATATTTTAGCAACCTAAACGAACAGAAGATGGACCAAGCAGCAACACTGCCTAAACAATTTGCAGATGCCCAAGATTTCCTTGAATTATGGGGAACCGATCACGTAGAAATCTACGTGGGGAATGCAAAACAGAGTGCCTACTACTTTAAGACCGCCTTCGGGTTCCAAGAGGTAGCCTATGCCGGTTTGGAAACAGGCGTGCAGGACCGCACCTCCTACGTGCTTCAACAAGATAAAATACGCTTGGTCGTCACCTCTTCGATGGTGAAAGACAGCGACATCAACCGCCACCTCAACGAACACGGAGATGGAGTGAAATTTGTCGCCCTTTGGGTGCCGGATGCAACCAAAGCATTTGAAGAAACCACCAAAAGAGGTGCAAAGCCATATCAGGAGCCGAAAGTAAGTGAGGATGCCCACGGTAAAGTGGTCACTTCTGGGATCTATACTTATGGCGAAACGGTACACATGTTCGTGGAGCGCAATGATTACGACGGGCCTTTCCTACCCGGCTATGTGGCGCGTACGCCGAGCTATCAGCCGAAGCACGTGGGATTGAAATACATCGACCACATGGTGGGCAATGTGGACTGGGGCCAGATGAATACTTGGGTGAAGTTCTATGCTGAGGTCATGGGCTTCTCGCAGATTATTTCCTTCGACGACAAGGACATTTCTACGGAATACACTGCCTTAATGTCTAAGGTGATGTCTAATGGCAATGGCCGCATCAAATTCCCTATCAACGAACCGGCAGAAGGCAAGAAGCGCTCGCAGATTGAGGAGTACATCAACTTCTACAACGGCGCGGGCGTGCAACATTTGGCCCTCGCTACAGATAATATCATCTACACCATTCACGAATTGCGTGAGCGCGGAGTGGATTTCCTTGATGTACCGGACAGCTACTACGACGATCTTCAGGAGCGCGTGGGTGCCATCGACGAAGATGTTGAGGTGTTGAAGCGCTACAAGATTTTGGTGGACCGCGACGATGAAGGGTATTTGCTCCAATTATTTACCAAACCTCTCATGGACCGTCCTACCGTGTTCATTGAGATCATTCAGCGCAAAGGAGCCACAAGCTTCGGAAAAGGAAACTTTAAAGCGTTGTTTGAAGCCATTGAGCGCGAACAAGCAAACAGAGGAACCCTCTAACCTTACACAACAGCAATATAGATGAACCTAGCAGCGAACGATCCTACACGAACTTCATGGATTCCTGTCCCGACAGACAGTGATTTCCCTATTCAAAACCTCCCTTTTGGCGTGTTTATTCCGGAAGATGATATCATCACCACCGGGACGCGCATTGGCGACACCGCCATTGATTTGAGTGTATTGCAACAATTGGGATACTTTAAAGGCATCGACCTTCCGGACGATGTGTTCTTGCAGGATACGCTCAATGATTTCATTGCTTTGGGACGGCCGACTTGGCGCAAGGTTCGCAACAGATTGGCAGAGATTTTTGATGAAAACAACGACGAGTTAAAGTCGCGTGTGGACCATCAAAACCAAGCGTTGTTCCCTGTGGACCACGTGCAGATGCTCATGCCGGTCTTTGTTCAAGATTATACAGATTTCTACAGCTCTATTGAGCATGCCACCAACGTGGGTAAGATGTTCCGTGACCCGGAAAATGCCTTGCTTCCGAACTGGAAACACATTCCCGTCGGATACCACGGCCGCAGCTCCTCTATCGTGATCAGCGGCGTAAACCTGCACCGACCCAAAGGTCAGCGCATGGCACCGGGTGCTGATGCTCCGAGTTTCGGACCTTCAGTGCGCATGGACTTCGAGCTCGAGATGGCCTTCATTACCGGTGAGGGCAAGCCATTAGGCCACCGTATCAAAGCAGAGGAAGCCGATGAGTACATCTTTGGGATGGTCCTCTTTAACGATTGGAGTGCGCGTGATATCCAAAAGTGGGAATATGTGCCTCTAGGACCGTTCTTGGGTAAAAACTTCGGTTCGAGCATCAGCCCGTGGGTAGTGACCATGGATGCTTTGGAACCCTTCAAAGTAGAAGGACCAAAACAAGATCCACCGGTCTTGCCGTATTTAGAGACCAATGGTGCAAACAACTATGATATCGCACTTGAAGTAGGCTTGACCCCTGAGGGCAAAGCAGAGACGGTGATCAGCCGCTCGAACTATAAGTACATGTATTGGAACCAGTGTCAGCAATTGGCCCATCATACGGTCAATGGCTGTAATATCAATGCGGGCGATATGATGGCATCAGGGACCATTTCTGGACCAACCAAGGACAGCTACGGCTCAATGTTGGAGCTGAGCTGGGCGGGCAAGGAGCCCATCACCCTGGATACTGGAGAAACGCGCACCTTCATTGAGGATGGGGATACCATCACCATGCGCGGCCACTGTTCGAACGGAAATGTCCGCATCGGATTTGGTGCGGTCAGTACGACATTGCTTCCGGCTATAGAAGATTAAACCAAAGCCCCGCTGGCCATGCTTGTGGGGCTTTTTCCTTACCTTATACTCACAGAATAATTACCTATGTCTACGACCAATTATATCTCGAAAGTCGTCCCAGATGCCACCGCGGCACTGGAAGGATTAGAAGATAATATGACCGTGATGTTTGGTGGATTTGGCTTGTGTGGAATTCCTGAGAATTCTATCGCTGCCATTCGCGAAAAAGGCACCACGGGCATCACCTGCATCTCCAACAATGCCGGGGTGGATGATTTCGGCCTTGGATTGCTCTTGCATACGCGACAAATCAAAAAGATGATCGCCTCTTACGTCGGTGAAAACGATGAATTTGAGCGCCAGATGTTGAGCGGAGAGCTGGAGGTGGAACTCATCCCACAAGGCACTTTGGCAGAGCGTTGTCGCGCGGCCGGAGCGGGTGTGCCTGCCTTCTACACGCCGGCCGGTTATGGTACGGAGGTGGCAGAGGGCAAGGAAGTACGCGTATTTAACGGCAAGCCTCACATTTTAGAGCATGCCTTCGATGCACCTTTTGCTTTCGTGAAAGCCTGGAAAGGCGACAAGGCTGGGAACCTCATTTTCAAAGGCACGGCACGCAACTTCAACCCTATGATGGCCATGGCTGGAAAGATTACTGTGGCTGAGGTGGAAGAGTTGGTGGAAGTAGGAGAATTGGACCCTAATAGCATCCATATTCCAGGAATTTTCGTGCAACGAATCTTCCAAGGCGTAGACTACGAGAAACGAATAGAACAACGCACCGTACGTGCCAAAAGCGAATAACCATGGGATTAAGTAAAGATCAAATTGCACAGCGCATTGCCCAGGAACTTCGCGACGGATGGTACGTGAATTTGGGCATCGGGATCCCCACCTTGGTGGCGAACCACATCCCGCAAGGCATCAATGTAGAATTTCAAAGTGAGAACGGCATCTTAGGCATGGGCCCCTTCCCTTTCGAAGGCGAAGAAGATGCAGACCTGATCAACGCGGGTAAGCAGACCATCACGGCCATGCCTGGGGCGAGCTTCTTCTCGAGCGAATTGAGCTTCGCCATGATTCGTGGGCAGCACGTTCAACTCACTGTACTCGGAGCGATGGAAGTCAGCGACAGCGGGGACATTGCCAACTGGAAGATTCCAGGCCGAATGGTCAAAGGAATGGGTGGCGCGATGGATCTCGTGGCCTCTGCAGAGAACATCATCGTAGCCATGCAGCATACCAACCGTGCCGGAGAAAGCAAGCTCTTGCCGGAGTGTTCACTGCCCCTTACTGGCGTGCAATGCGTGAAAAAGATTGTCACGGATTTAGCAGTATTGGAAGTTGATCCGGAACGCGGGTTTGTGCTTTTGGAACGAGCGCCCGGGGTGACCGTAGACGAGATTCAAAGCAAGACTGCCGGAAGGCTGGTGGTCGAGGACGAAGTCCCTGAAATGCAACTCTAAAAAAGGCGCCCCGGGAAGGGCGCCTTTTCTTTTTGACCGGGATAAATCAGACAAAACCGGTCAAAAACAAAACCATGCGGTTTAGGGTATGTTCTCTGAATTAGTTTAGGTTCCTCTAAAGTACCGTGTGCTGATTTTCAATAGCGTGACATTTATCATGTACCCAAAGATCCTACTAAGGCCAACACGGTAATCTTTGCATTGACCGCTTGGAAATGGGCACTGTACATCCCATTTTTGGCGTTTAGCCAAGCGATTTGGGCCTCGCGTAATTCGAGGCTACTGGCTTTCCCCAAGGCATGCAACTCGCTCATACGCATGAGGCGTCGCTCGGCCACTTCCATGTTTTTGGTTTCGATCGCCGCAATCTTAATGGCGTTGTTGAAGACATCCATAGCATTGGCCAACGTGTTTTCGAGGGTTTCGGATACTTGGTCCAATTGTTCTTGCGCCTTCAACACTTCCAATGCCGCGTTTTGACGTTGCGTTTTGCTTTGGAATCCTGAGAACAGATTGTACTGCAAACTAATGCCTGCATTCAACCCTTGCTGCTGTGAAGCCGTTAAGAACCCAGCTTCCGCTTGACTTTGGTTCAGTCCGTAAGAGGCTTGTGCCGCGATAGTGGGGAACAGCGTGCTCTGCTGTAATTTCTCTTGAAGACTCGCTGCATTCACAGAGGTTTGGGCCAACAGTAAGGCGCTGTTGTTCTCGCGCAAATTGGCCAACAAATCATCCGGAAGATCCGTCGCATTGATGGCATCCGTAATGCCAGACTCCTCTACCAAAAAGTCTGAGTCCTCCCGCCCTATGTACGTGGCAAAGGAATTTTTGGCCAATTGGTATTGCGCCTGCACTTCCAATAAGTTTATGCTATCTCTATTCAAATCTACCTCAGCTGAAAGGCGCTCTGTAGTGTTCGAACCGCCCAAGGAATTCGTCAACATCGCTCGCTCGTAGCGCTGTGAACTAAAAAGCAATACTTGCTGTGCCGTCACCACGCTGCGTTGCAACAACGCAAGACCCGTGTACTGCGACCAAACCATCGCAATGGTCGATTCCATGGCCTGTTGCTCGGCAAGACTAGCGCTCTGCTCCGCCGTTTTCAATAGTGCATAAGAGTGTTGAATACGACCGCCCGCAAAGAGGGTTTGGCTAATGCCCAAGGACATATTTTGACTCAAACTCTGAGCACCTTCCACATCCTGTGTTTGCCCCGTGGCAAATTCAAGGTTGGAGTTCTGCTGGCTCACATTCGCCCCTGCTAAAGCGACCACATTCGGCAACATTCCGGCATTCCCCATCGTGGCAGCATTGGCCGCTTGCTGGCTCGAAAGCTCCGCTATCTTGAGGTTGTGATTGTGTTCTAGCGCCGTGGCAATGGCTTGATCTAGGGCTAAAACCTCTTGCGCTTGGGTGTTCCAAGTAAGAAGTACGGTGGCGATGCCAATGAAAATTCTATTGCTCATCGTTTTCGTGTTTATGGATTTCGTTGAAGTAAGCTTCCCCCTTCATTTCTTTAATAGCTGGCTCAACCTCCTCGCGGGTAGGGCGCACACCTCTTCTCAAATGGGTGATGTTCACACGTACATCATTGACTAAGGCCATGAGCGATGGCAAGACTACCAAGGTTAACATGGTCGCAAAAGCAATTCCATAGGCAATGGATACTGCCATTGGGATAAGGAACTGCGCTTGGAATGAGGTCTCAAAAATCAGCGGTGCAAGTCCCGCGACAGTGGTAATGGTGGTCAAGAAAATGGCACGGAACCTACTTAACCCAGCGTTGTAAATAGCCTCTAAAACAGGCTGTCCAGATTTGACATTGATGTTGTATTTACTCACCAAAACCAAAGAGTCATTCACAATAATCCCAATCAAGGCCACCACCCCAAGGAAGCTGAGAATGGACATCGGCATGCCGTGCAACCAGTGTCCCCAAGCCACCCCCGTTAAACTGAGCGGGATGAGGAGCATAATCATGATGGTTTGAATTAAGGAGCGGAAGGTGAAGGTAATAGTCAAGATGATCAAAAACAGGATAATTGGCATCACCGTCTGTGAACTCTCTTGTGTTTTCATACTTTCTTTCTGCTGCCCTTCATAGCGCGCGGAGACCGATGGATATTGCGCGAAAATTCCTGGAAGAATATCAGCTTGAATTTGCGAAAGCAATGCCGGAGCCGAACCGTTTGGGCTCGACAGATCGCTTTCCACACGGAATTCACGTTGTCCATCCAGGTGATTGATGTTGACGGTTCCGCGTTCAATGGTATAGGTGGCCAATTCTCTTAGCGGCACCTCCCCTTGCGCTGTGGTAATAAGGAGCTCTTCTAAATCCCACAACTCCCGGCGGTCTTTTTCATCTAATCGGACCCAGACTTTTACTTCATCCTCGCCACGCTGCAATCGTTGTACCTGCGCCCCGAAGAAATTCTCCCTGACCTGCGTCATAATACTCCCTGGCGTTAAACCTAAGTATCGGGCCTTATCCGTCAAATGCAAAGTGATTTCGCGAATCCCTTTTTGATCGTTGTCGACCACATCCGTTAAATCTTCCATGCCTTTAAGCTTAGTCTTCAAGATTTCCTTCGCAGCACGAAGCGCTTCCAAATCGTAGCTCACCAAGCTCACGGAAATAGGCTTCCCAAAGGCTTGGGCACCACCGAAGCTGAGGTTATCGGCACCCGGAATCTCACCCGTTGCTTTGCGAATGTCGTTTTGGATCAAGAAGGACGGCGTCAAGCGCGTTTCAGAATCCAATAAGATCACATTTAATCGGGCCTTAGAAGTCGACGGTCCGATATTCTTCTGCACCGCCGTAACGACATCTAAGCCATCGGCGCGCTCCGCCTTGTATTGGTCGTTTACCTTCCAAACCGTTGCCTCAATATGGTCGATCCACTGCTGGGTAATGGCCTCGTTCGTACCCGCAGGCATGTCCAAGCTGATGTCCAAATTATCGCGTTCGATGAACGGGAAGAATTGGGTGCGTACGATGCCTCCGCCAATAGCTCCAAAGGTGATGAACATGAGGGAAATAAAGAGGCTGATGGTGACCAATTTATTGCGCAGTGACCAATGTAAGAATGGCGCGTATACCTTATCTCTAAACCTAAACAACACGCCAGTAGCTGCCGATTGCACAGGGTTCATTTTCGCTTTGCGGTCCAACTTGCTGTGGCTCAAATGCGCCGGCAAGAACAACAAACCTTCGATTAAGGAAACCGCTAAGGTGGCAATCACAATGAAAGACATTTCCGAGAAGAAATCCCCGGCCCGACCGTCCAAGAAGAAGAAACTCGAGAACGCAATGATGGTCGTCAATACCGCACTGACCACCGATGGAATTACCTCGACTGTCCCGTCCAAGGCGGCAAGAAGCAGCGGCTTGCCTTCTTCATAATGTGCATAGATATTCTCCGCGATGACAATCCCATCGTCCACGAGAATCCCAATGACCACAATCATCCCGAACAAGGAAATGACGTTGATGGTAATGCCAAAATAATTGGCCAGAATAAACATCCCTGCAAACGAAACCGGGATACCGATGGCCACCCAGAACGCCAAGCGCATGTTCAAGAACAAGGTCAAAAGAATCAATACCAGTACGAATCCCAACAAACCATTCTCAAACAGTAGATCCTTACGTTGTTGAAGGGTCACAGAGAAATCTCGAATAACGTCCAGTTGCATATTGCCCGTGGACGCGTTGTAGGTATTGATATAATCGTTCAAATACTCACAGGTCGCGAGCAGGTCCTCTTGGTCCGTGTTGTTGACCGTAATCTCCACCGATGGAATGCCGTTAAACGAAGCACGCGTTGGATTGTCCGCCCAGCGATCGCGCACCGTACCCACATCCTTCAAACGAATGACCTGACCGTTAGGACGAGTGTAGACGATGATGTTCTGGAGTTCCTGTGCTTCGTAATTCTTGTTGCGTGAGCGAATCAACATCTCCTCTTGGCTTCCCTTGATGGTTCCCCCAGTGATGTCCAAGTTCGTCGTGCGCAGGGCGTTCGCAATTTGCGCCAAGGTCAAATCGTACTTGCGCAAGGTGTTTTTGTCCAAGGCAATCTCAATCTCCTCGTCCGGATACCCGCCCAAGGTCACTTTGGAAATACCGTCCTTCAAGCGCAGCTCTCTTTCAATGCGTCGCGCCTCCTGCTTCAAGCTCACGAGATCCACACCCTCACCTGAAAGCGCCATACTCATGGCCAAGGTCAGGTTTTCCTGCTTCGATACGCGCACAGGTTCTAATCCCGTCGGGAATGAAGGCACGCGCTCCACCGCATTCTTAACATCCTCGAGCACCAAATCTGTATCATATCCCTTCAACACCTCAATACGGATGGTCGCCGCGTTCTCACTCGACACCGAAGTGTATTGCTCCACCCCCGTGAGGCCTTTGAGGTTCTGCTCAATTTTGTTGACTACCCCTTCTTCGATTTCCTCCGGCGAAGCGCCAGGATATACCGCGGTCACCGTAATTAATCGGCTCTCCACCAAAGGAAAGAACGTTGTATTTAGGCTATTGTAGCTGATCCAACCAAAGAAGAAAAACCCTATGAGAAGGGTATCGACTCCGACAGGATACTTAATAAAGAATTCTATCAGTCGTTTCATCGTTTGATTTCCGTTGCGTTCACAATAGTACCGGCTGCCGCTTTCAAGGTAGGAGCATCTACCATGGTTGTTCCGGGACCAATTCCGGTAATGATGATCTGATCATCCAACCATTCTACCACTTGGATTTTCGTTTTTTGAAGGATGCTATCATTTTCCACCGTGTACACATATTCATTGTCGAATACCATGTAGGCTGGAAGGGAAAGTGCATCATATACTTCGACCCCTTTGATGGCGCCAGTGAGGTACATCCCTTCGCGTAGATCTTTGCCGCGCACATTGGCAATGACATTGATGCTTTGGCTCGCAGCGTCTACCACTGGGCTAATGCGGTCTATGGTTCCGGTCCAATTCCCCGCCACATCCGGACTGGTGAATTGCACCTTTTGTCCCACGCTCAATTCATCCGCATAGGCCAAGGTCACTGCACTCTTAATCTCAAAAGTGCCCGTACCTACAAAAGTTCCAAGCGCGCGCCCTGGGCTTACCAAATTTCCGCGCTTGACGTTCGCTACCGCAACAACCCCATCGAAAGGCGCGCGAATGCTAAACTTCGCCAAACGCTCCTCGGCACTCTTGACTTGGTAATACGCGCTCTGAATACCGCGAGCAATCAAGAACTTTTCCAACGTTCCGGCAGCTTCTGGCAAAGCCGGTAATGTCGAGCTGAGGCTCAAGCCGTTGTAGTACGCCTCAAATCTGGTATAATCTTCGGCGTAGTCCATTTTAATGTCCGGCAAGATGCCCAAAATGCTATTGATAAAATTGCCTTTGAGGCTCATTGCATTGGCCTTGGCTTCTGCATTGTCTAATTGGATCATTACCTCGCCTTTCTTGAAGGCCGTACCCTCGAGAAAATCACGATCGCCACCTACAAAGCTTCCACTGACCTCCGCCAATAAATCGACTCTGTTCACAGCATTCAGTTTCCCGTACAATTCCAATGAAAGGCCCACTGTATCCGGGCTTGCCGAGAAAACATTCACCATAGGTGCGGTCTTATCTTCCTTGATCTCGACCTTCGTCGCCATGCCCGACAACCTGTTTTTCACAGTTAGGCCAACGATCAGGATGACCACTGCCAAGGCGATGTTTCTAATTAACTTCTTGTTCATGATTAACTCAGGTTATAAATGACTTTTTGTAATACGTTTTCAGTGATTTCTCTTTCCTCTGGGGTACACCCTTCAAAGGCGCGTTCCAATACACTCCCCGCACACTTAGCGATGATATCAAACAGCTCTTTCCCTTCGGCAGTAATGCTCAAGAGGTTTTCGCGTTTGCTCTCAGGATTTGATTTCATCTCCAACCAGCCCGAAACCACCATTTCCTTAACGACACGGCTAATTCGGTGACGGTCAATGTCCATCATATTCACCAACTCTCGTTGTACGATTGCACGAGGGTGATGGAGCATAGTAAATCCTAGAATAGGCAACTGCACCGGTGGAATGGCAAATCCTTGTTTCTGCAATTCGGCAGAAACGGCATCACGCACCAATCTATGGGAACGACCTGTGAGGTAGCCCAAACTGCGCGTGATATGTGAAGGGTTTAGTGCCAAGGTTATTGGAATTTGTTGCATAGTTACAACAATTGTACCAATTGTTGCTCATCCTTGCGCAAATTTCTATATCTGCTTTAATATGATTCGCGGATTATTTTCCAATAATCAGTAAGTACTCACTCATTCATGAGCAACTCACGCAATCCTAAGCAAAGGTTAATAGCATCGTCCTCTTCGCCGATAAAGCCCAATTCCACCGCTTGATCCAGCACTCGCTCAATAGTGTACGCTACGGCCTCTGGACGACCGTGACCTATTTCCAACACTGCCCAAACCAATCGCTCACGAACAAAACTGTCAGAGGAAATTACCATACTACTCTCCCGTACAGCGCGCAAGTGCGCTACCCACGGTAAAAACCGGTCGAAATTATCTGTAACATCAGCAGGAATAGACAATACCGCATGCACAAGCGACAATGGATCAGGACTGTGTAAGGCCCCATTGACAATAGAGGATTTGGCGGCGAGACCCGCCTTAACAACAGCCTCGACGAGCTGCTGCTTGTTACCGAAATGACGAAAGATCAACGCCTCGCTTACACCCGCTTCTTTAGCGATGCGCGCGGTAGACACGGCGGCCACGCCCTCCAAAGCAAACAGCTTTTGGGCCGAAGAAAGGATTTGTTGTTGTTTTTCTGTCATTGTAAGTGTTCACTCACAATGATACGAATAATATTTTAGTGTGCCTCGAGCCAATTGGATCCTGTACCCACCTCAGCAACCATAGGAACCTCCAACGACACGGCGGCTTCCATCTTCTCCACCACCAGCGCCTTCAACTCCTCGAGCTCGTCTTTGTAGACATCAAAGACCAATTCATCGTGCACCTGCAACAACATCTTCGATCTCATATTGGCTGCACGCATCGCCCGATCCACCTCAATCATCGCCAGCTTGATAATATCTGCTGCCGACCCCTGAATAGGGGCATTGACGGCGTTGCGCTCGCTATGACCACGAACCACAGCATTGCGGCTCTCGATATCTTTCAAGTAACGGCGACGGCCCGTGATGGTCTCCACATACCCATGATCGCGGGCAAAGGCCACCTGATCGTCCATGTATTTCTTGATGCCTGGATAGGTACGGAAGTACCCGTCAATAGCGGCCTTCGCCTCTTTGCGGCTCATATCCGTCTGCTGGCTCAAGCCGAATGCACTCACCCCATAGACAATCCCAAAATTCACGGTCTTGGCATTCGAACGTTGCTCGCGCGTCACCTCCTCTGGCGCCACTTCAAAGACTTTGGCCGCTGTAGCACGGTGAATATCTTCTCCTGCTTGGAACGCCGCAATCATCGCCTCGTCCTTGGCCAATGCCGCAATGACCCGCAATTCGATTTGGCTATAATCCGCCGCAAGTAAAATACGCTCCTCATCTCCCGGAATAAACATCGCACGCACCTTACGGCCATTTTCTGTGCGAATAGGAATGTTCTGTAGGTTCGGGTTCGTCGAACTCAATCGACCCGTAGCCGCAACCGTCTGGTTGAAACTCGTGTGAATGCGCCCGGTCGTCCCGTGAACCAATTCCGGCAAGGCATCTACATAGGTACTCTTGAGTTTCTTAAGCTCACGGAAATCTAAAATCTTATTGATGATCGGATGGCTTTTCTTCAAGCCTTCCAAAATGGCTTCGGACGTCGCATACTGCCCCGTCTTGGTCTTCTTTGGTTTATCAGAAAGTTTGAGGTCTTCAAAGAGCACCTCGCCTAATTGGCGCGGGGAACCCACATTAAACGGACGTCCGGCCAACTCGACAATCTCTTCTTCCAATCGTACAATAACCTCTTCCAACTCGCCGCTGTAGGACTGCAACGCCCCAACATCCACACGAATACCCTCGCGCTCCATCCGTGCCAACACCGGCACCAATGGCATCTCGATGCTACGGAATACCTTATCCACTCCCGTTTCTGCGAGCTTGGGTTCGAAAATCTCCTTTAACTGGAACGTAATGTCTGCATCCTCGGCTGCATAATCCAAAACCTCGTCCGGCGACAAATCGCGCATGTTCTTCTGGTTCTTGCCCTTGCCGATCAGCGATTCGATAGAGATGCACTGGTAGTTCAAATAGGTTTCCGCGAGGATGTCCATGTTGTGGCGCATATCCGGCTGGATCAAATAATGCGCAATCATCGTGTCGAACAGCGGGCCTTTGACCTCCACGCCGTAGTTCATCAAGACGCTGATGTCGTATTTGATGTTTTGTCCAATTTTTTCCCCAGCACTCGCCCAAAACGGCGCAAACGCATCGACCATTTCCTGTGCCGCAGCACGATCCGCTGGCACCGGCACATAATAAGCCTTGCCCTTCGCGGGAGAGAAACTCATCCCCACTAACTCCGCATCAAGGGTATCTAGAGAGGTGGTCTCTGTATCGAACGCCACACTGGGTTGTTCGGCTAGAATTTGGGCCAATTGGTGTGCTTCCACCGCCGTTTCCACCAACTGGTACAAATGCGTGGTGGTCGCCACACTTTCTCTGGAAGAAATCCCTACGGTCGCCGCCTCGGTAGGCGTATCATCACCACCAAATAAACTCATCTGGTCATTGGAGCTCAAACTAACCTTCGCGCTCGCCGGCTTAGCCTCTGCCGGGGCACTGGCCTCCGTTTGAGTTAATCCTAAACGACGCCCCAACGTACGGAACTCAAGCTCCTCAAAGATGCCCAATAAGGCTTCCTGGTCCCAAGGATCACGCACCAAGGTATCCGCGGCTAAATCAATGGGCACATCAATAATGATTTGGGCCAATTTCTTCGACAATACACCAAGCTCCGCATTATCACGAATCTTCTCGCCCAGCTTTCCTTTGATCTCATCCGCATTCGCGAGCGTTTCCTCTAGCGACCCGTACTGTGCGAGCAATTTCTGGGCTGTCTTCGCACCCACACCCGGCAATCCAGGGATATTATCGACGCTATCGCCCATCATCCCGAGGTAATCAATTACTTGTTCTACTCGGTCTAATCCAAATTTCTCGCAAACCTCAGCCTCGCCCCAGACTTCTGGAGGATTACCCCCGCGACCTGGACGATACATAAAAATATTCGGGCTTACGAGCTGACCAAAATCCTTGTCGGGAGTCATCATATAGGTCGTAAAACCTTCTTGTTCGGCTTTTTTTGCCAAAGTTCCTATGACGTCGTCCGCCTCAAAACCGGGCACGCCGAGGGCAGGAATGTTGAAAGCTTCAAGAATCTTGTGAATGTAGGGCACTGCAATTTTGATCGCCTCCGGGGTAGCATCGCGGTTTGCCTTATACTCTGGGAACATTTCGTGACGCTCCGTGGGCTGCGGCAAATCGAAACACACCGCAATGTGCGTGGGATTCTCCTTGGACAATAAATCCAGCAAGGCCGTGGTAAACCCGTAGATGGCGCTCGTATCCATACCCCCAGAAGTGATTCGTGGGTTTTTCGCGAAAGCGAAGTAGGCACGGAAGATCAATGCATAGGCATCGAGCAAAAAGAGTTTTTTATCATGATCCGGGGTTTCTTGGCCCATATATTGCTAGTTAGGATTGTCAGAAATTTAAAGCAGGTAAGTTAGGGACTTCGTCTCAATTACCCATTTTTGTAGCCTAAAACAATCGGGCCAAAATGGCGTTGTTCCTAAGCATACATACAGATATAATGATCTTTCGCATACTCTTTACTTTGGGTATGGTTCTCGCCATAGACCTTTACGCCTACCAAGCCTTCCGAACCGTTTTCAAAAGCTCTGCCACCCCTTGGATTTACTGGGGCATTACAGCAGCCTATGTGGTACTCAGCCTTGTGGTCACTGCCTTTATGATGAACGGCAAAGTAGATTATAAAATAGGCAGCATCCTATTCGGTGCTTCCATCCTTTTGGCCATCCCAAAACTCGTGGCCATTGTCCCGCTGTTCATCGAGGATATCTCTAGGATGATTCGTTTCGCGGTCCGATTATTTACTACTCAACCGGCCCTACTCCCAGAACGCCGCGCCTTTATCTCAAAAATCGCGCTCGGTCTCGCCGCAGTGCCTTTCCTGGGAATCTTAGACGGCATTTGGAAGGGGCGTTACCGCTACCGAGTCATCAGCCACACCTTGGAATACGAAGATTTGCCGGATGCCTTTGACGGATTTACCATCGCGCAGATCTCCGATATCCACAGTGGCTCGTTCGACAACCAAGAAAAAGTGCAATACGGGGTAGATATGGTTACCGAGCTCGGCGCAGATGCTGTGGTATTTACCGGAGATATGGTTAACAACATTGCGGATGAAGCTGAGCCCTGGATCCCAACTTTCCAACGATTGAAAGGAAAATTGGGCATCTTCTCCATTCTTGGAAACCACGACTACGGCGATTATTGGAAGTTCCCAACCCCAGAAGCCAAAGTAGCGAACCTTGACCGACTCAAGGAGATTCACAAAGAGATGGGCATGGACTTGCTGCTGAATGAAAGCCGCTATTTCGAGCGCAACGGACAGCGCATATACCTC
>CALDGA010000225.1 GCA_937942085.1 uncultured Flavobacteriales bacterium | reverse complement strand
CGGCGGTGAAGCAGCGGCCCAAGGCATTGGTGTAGGCACCAAAGTGTACTGGTCAGATAAAAAATAAAAAAGTTCTCGACCTCAATTATTTAACTATCTTTGCGCCCTTAAGCATTACAAACATCTAAATGTGATTTTGGTATGTACCTAACAAAAGAAAAAAAAGCAGAAATCTTCGCAGAATACGGAGCCTCTGCATCAGACACCGGATCTGCAGAAGGTCAGATCGCTTTGTTCAGTTTTCGCATCAACCACTTAACTGAGCATTTGAAGCAAAACAGAAAAGACCACAACACTGAGCGCTCTTTGATCGCCTTGGTAGGAAAGCGTAGAAAGTTGCTGAACTACTTAAAGGATAACGATATTGAACGTTACCGTGCAATTGTTGAGAAGCTAGGCTTGAGAAAGTAAGCTTGACTATACAAACGACAAAAAGGCAATTTTTACAATTGCCTTTTTGCGTATAAAAAAGTATCTATTTCAATTATATATGATTCCTAAAGCAATTACAGAAACTATCGTACTTCCTGATGGAAGAGAGATCACGCTTGAGACCGGGAAACTGGCCAAACAAGCGGATGGCTCTGTTGTCGTTAAGTGCGGTGGGACAATGCTGTTAGCCACTGTCGTGTCTAGCAAAGAAGCGAAAGACGGTGTAGACTTTCTTCCGCTTACGGTAGATTACCGTGAAAAGTTTGCGGCCAACGGTCGTGTACCCGGTGGATTCCTCAAGCGCGAGGGTCGTCCATCAGATAACGAAATTTTAACCATGCGTTTGATCGACCGCGTATTGCGTCCTTTGTTTCCAAAGGATTACCACGCTGAGATCCAGCTCATGATACAGATGATTTCCTACGACGAAAACGTAGAAGCAACCTCATTGACTGGTTTGGCCGCATCTGCTGCCATCGCAGTAAGTGACCTGCCATTCGACGGTCCTATTTCTGAGGTTCGTGTGGGTCGCATTAACGGCGAACTCATCATCAACCCTACTCCAGCCCAAATCGCTGATTTGGAAGTGGACATGGTGATCGGTGCCTCAATGGACTCTGTGGTAATGGTAGAAGGTGAGATGAAAGAAATTTCTGAAGAGGAGATGGTAGAAGCCATCAAGTACGCTCACGATGCTATCAAAGTTCAGATTCAAGCTCAGTTGAACTTGGCGGCTCAAGTTGAGACGGCTCAAGTGAAGCGTGAATACTGCCACGAAACACACAACGAAGAAGTTCGCGAAGAAGTCATGCAAATGACTTACGATAAAGTATATGAAGTAGCCAAAAGCGGTTTACCTAAGCACGAGCGTTCTGCAGCCTTCAAAGCTGTATTGAACGAGTACTTGGAAGGTAAAGACGAAGAGTGGTTGGAGGCCAACGCTGGTTTCGCCAAGAGCTACTTCCACGATGTTGAATATAAAGCCATGCGCAATATGATCCTCAATGACGGTCAGCGCTTGGACGGTCGTTCTACGACTGATGTTCGCCCTATATGGTCAGAAGTTGATTACTTGCCAGGTGCACACGGTTCTGCCGTCTTCACCCGCGGGGAAACTCAATCGTTGACCACGGTTACCTTGGGAACTTCATTGGATGCAAACAGAATCGACGACGCTACATTCACTGGCGAAGAGAAATTCTACTTGCACTACAACTTCCCTCCATTCTCTACCGGTGAAGCCCGTCCTATTCGTGGCGTAAGCCGTCGCGAGGTGGGTCACGGTAACTTGGCACAACGTGCTTTGTACCAAATGATCGATCCAGAAAACCCATATACCATTCGTGTGGTAAGTGATATCCTTGAATCAAACGGTTCGTCTTCTATGGCAACAGTTTGTGCGGGTACCTTGGCCTTGATGGATGCGGGTGTGAAAATGGTACGCCCTGTAAGTGGTATTGCCATGGGATTGATTTCTGACGGCGAGAACTACGCAGTTCTTTCTGATATTCTTGGAGACGAAGATCACTTGGGTGATATGGACTTCAAAGTAACAGGTACTGAGAACGGTATTACCGCATGTCAGATGGACATCAAAATCAAAGGTTTGAGCTACGAAATCTTGGTGAACGCTTTGAAGCAGAGCCGTGCTGGACGTATGCACATCCTAGGTGAGATGTTGAAGACTATGCCTGAAACTCGTGCGCAATTGAAACCAAATGCGCCGAAGATCATGACATTGACTGTGAAGAAAGAATTCATTGGACCAATTATTGGCCCAGGTGGTAAGAACATCCAAGGTATCCAAGCGGATACTGGTACGACTGTTACCATTGAAGAAATCGACGAGCGCGGTCACATCGAAATCTCAGGTAAGGATTACGACATGATGAACAAGGCTCTCGAAATGATTCGTGCCATTGCATTCGAACCTGAAATAGGTGCCGAATACGAAGGTATCGTTCGCGGTGTTCAGACTTATGGAGCGTTTATTGAAATCGCACCTAAAGTTCAAGGATTGTTGCACATTTCAGAGATCGATTGGACAAGAATTAAGAACGTGGAAGATGTCTTGAAAGAAGGCGATAAGGTCCGCGTGAAGTTGCTAGACGTTGACAAGGCTGGTAAGATGAAGCTCAGTAGAAAAGTGCTTCTTCCAAAGCCGGAGAAAACTGACGCATAATTCATATATTTTCGACTTGTGATGCGAGCGGCGCTCGCATTCACAGTTAAATAGTAAAGGCCAAACATGAGACAGTTAAAAATCACAAAACAGGTTACCAACCGCGAAACCGCTTCACTCGACAAATACCTACAAGAAATTGGTAAGGTAGAATTGATCACAGCTGAGGAAGAGGTAGAGTTGGCACAGCGCATTAAAGCAGGTGACCAAGTAGCGTTGGAGAAACTAACCAAAGCCAACTTGCGATTTGTGGTTTCTGTTGCCAAGCAATACCAAAACCAAGGTTTGACCCTTCCAGATTTGATCAACGAAGGAAACTTGGGATTGATCAAGGCGGCACAACGCTTTGATGAAACGCGCGGTTTTAAGTTTATCTCATACGCTGTATGGTGGATCCGTCAGAGCATTTTGCAGGCCTTGGCCGAGCAAAGCCGTATTGTTCGTCTTCCATTGAACAAGATTGGTTCCATTAACAAGATCAACAAAGCCTACGCATACTTGGAGCAGGAGCACGAGCGTCCGCCAAGCGCAGCTGAAATTTCGAAGCACTTAGAAATGAGTGAATCGGACGTTAAAGAAAGCATGCGCAACAGTGGCCGTCACGTGAGTATGGATGCCCCGTTGGTAGAAGGTGAGGACAGCAACTTGTACGATGTATTGAACTCTTCAGATAGTCCACACCCAGACGAGGATTTGATGATGGACAGCTTGCGCACAGAGATCGAGCGCTCGTTGGCTACATTGACGCCACGTGAAGGCGATGTGATCCGCTTGTACTTCGGTCTAGGCGGCCAGCATCCGATGACCTTGGAAGAGATCGGCGAGAAATTTGATTTGACGCGCGAACGTGTTCGTCAGATTAAAGAGAAAGCCATCCGTCGTATGAAGCATACTTCACGAAGCAAAATCTTGAAGACCTACCTCGGTTAATAACCATGGTATAAAGTTTTTACCCTAGCACCCTGCCGACCACGGCGGGGTGTTTTATTTTTGTACCACATATAAATCACAAAGCATGGCCGCACCTATTATATCACCTTCCCTTTTAGCCGCAGATTTCGGAAACCTTCAACGCGACTGCCAAATGGTCAATGAAAGTGAGGCCGATTGGTTCCACATCGATGTCATGGACGGGGTATTCGTACCAAACATCAGCTACGGCATGCCCGTGGTGAAGACGATGGCGGACAACTGCCATAAGGTGATGGACGTGCATTTGATGATCGTTCAGCCAGAGCGTTATATCCAAACGTTTAAAGATTGTGGCGCGGACATTCTTACCGTACACTACGAAGCTTGTACGCACTTGCACCGCACCATTCAGGAGATTCACAATGCAGGAATGAAGGCCGGTGTTGCGTTGAATCCGCATACTCCGGTGAGCGTATTGGAGGATATCGTCCAAGATTTGGACGAGGTGTTGCTAATGAGTGTGAATCCAGGATTTGGAGGTCAGAAGTTCATCGAAAACACCATCAAAAAAACTGCCCAAGCCAGAGAATTGGTCGATCGCACCGGATCAAAAGCCATTATCGAGATTGACGGAGGGGTGAATTTGGAAACTGGCGCAAAATTAGTCGCCGCAGGTGCCGATGCCCTCGTCGCAGGATCGTTTGTCTTTAAAAGCGACGACCCAAAGGCGACCATCGCTGCGCTAAAAGCCCTTTAACGACGGAATTCGGCCGTTTGATCATACACGGCCTGAAGGATTTCTCGCTCTATCTCGTCCACGCCTAAACCGCGGCGCTCCATCATTCGATGTGCCGTATCTAAGGCCTTGTCGATTTTGTATTCCATTGTGCCTTGTGGGCCACCCCACGAGAAAGAAGCAATGAAATTTCTTGGGAATCCAGCTCCATATACATTGGCACTCACGCCTACGACAGTACCGGTGTTGAACATGGTATTGATGCCTGATTTGCTGTGATCGCCCATGACCAATCCACAAAACTGCTGACCGGTTTTCGAGAATCGCTTGTGTACATACGACCAGGCCTTCACCTCGTCGTAATTGTTCTTCAAATTCGAATTATTGGTATCGGCACCGAGGTTACACCACTCGCCCAAAGCACTGTTGCCTAGGAATCCATCGTGTCCCTTGTTGCTGTAGCCAATAATCACGGAATTATTCACCTCGCCCCCTACCTTACAATGAGGCCCTAGGGTGGTGGCTCCGTAAATTTTTGTGCCCAATTTCAACGCACTGTGCTCGCCCAACGCCAATCCGCCGCGCACTACACAACCTTCCATGATTTCCGCATCCTTGGCCAAATAAATAGGTCCAGTGGTCGTATTTAATATGCTGGCCGTCGCCTTAGCGCCTTCTTCCAAGAATATTCTATCACCAATGACCGTACAGGTTGGATCTACCGGAGCGCTTGTGCGACCTGCCGTCAACAATGCATAATCGTTGTCCATCTCCACAGCATTCTGCGTCCACACATCCCAAGGGCGGGCCAAAATCGTCAATGGCTCATCGTAGCAGGTACTGCCGCTTGTATCCGAGGGCTGGGCGCCCTTCCATGCAATGACCGCATCGCCCTTGCACAGACTTTGCCCCTCTTCAAGTGATGAGACCGTTTCTAAGAATGCATCTGTAGGACACACGCCACCATTAACACAAACCTCAGGCTCATGAAGTCCAGGGAACTTTTTACTCAAATACTCCTGCGTGCCGTAACCCACTTCATGACCGCGACGAGTGTATTTCTCGGCTACCGTCAATATACCGCATCGCAACGCAGCAACCGGGCGTGTGAAGGTCAATGGAAGTAAGTGATCTCTGCTTGAAGTATCTACGAGTTGTATGCGCATGGCTGTGGTTAAAGTTGGTCACGGAAAGTTAGGGCAAAAAAAGACCCGCGTGAAGCGGGTCTTCTATTTTGATGCAATAAATGCTTATTTGCGGTTTCCGTAACGGTTGCGGAACTTGTCCACACGACCTGCGGTATCGACCAACTTCACTTTACCAGTGTAGAACGGGTGAGAGAAGCTAGAGATTTCCATCTTGATCAATGGGTACTCAACACCATCAACTTCGATAGTGTCTTTTGCCTCTGCACAAGATTTAGTGATGAACTGATCGCCTGTTCCCATGTCTTTAAAGACTACTGGACGATAGTTTTCTGGATGAATGCCTTTTTTCATTTCGTTTTGTTTTATGTATAGCCTGAGTTTTTGCCCAGACCCCTTGTTCAAAATTGGACCGCAAATATAGGACAAATGTTCATAACACACTCATTGCGAGTGCGAATTTCATGGAGTAGCTTCGCTGTAGTGAAACTCAGTATAAAAATAGCCCTAATTTTCTTTGCGCTCGGCCTCTTCAGCTGTAGGCAAAACATTGATTTTAAGGGGACTGACATTCCACTTTCCTTTTCTCAGGACACCATTTTCCTAGATACCGTCTTCACGGGATTAGGGAGTTCCACCCGCACGCTCAAGGTGTACAATACCAGTAACGAAAATATGGTCGTGGACCGAGTATACCTGGCCCGCGGCGAGCAGAGCTATTACCGCATGAACGTCGATGGGGTGAGCGGCAAAAGCGTGGACAACCTCGAGATTCTCGCAGGGGATTCCGCCTACCTCTTCATTGAAATAAGTCCAGATGCGCAAGGGGCCGATGCCTTAGTATATACCGACAGCATTTGGTTTGAAAACGGTAACCAACGCCAGCACGTCGATCTCGTTACGGCAGTGTGGGACGCCTATTATCACTTTCCGACGAATGTGCTGACCATTACACAGCCAGAGCCCTACCCGGACATTAAAATCCCCTATTCCATTCTTCCCTGTAACGCGCAATGGAGCAACGATAAGCCACATGTAATCTATGGGTATGCCGTGGTGGATAGCGCCTGTAGTTTGAGCATAAACCCCGGCACCCAAATCCATGTACACAAGGGCGGGGGCCTTTGGATCTATCGCGACGGCCAATTGTCCGTGGACGCCAGCGCCACTCAAGGCACCACTAACATGAGCAATCCCGTGGTGTTCCAAGGGGACAGGTTGGAGCCCAGCTACGAGTGGGTACCCGGACAATGGGGCGGTGTATTGGGCGGCATCTTCCTCATGCGCTCGAATCAAGAGCACCTCATCCAAAATACCATTATTAAAAACGCAACGACCGGCATTCGATTGGACAGTGCCGCGGTCCTCAAGGCGAATAACACCATCATTACCCACAGCTCCCGCGTGAACCTCTACGGCGGCTACGGCAATGCCACCTTGAACAACTTCATCAGCGGACCCGCCGGTGTATACGGACTCTACGCCTTGGGCGGCCAATACACCGCGAAGAATAGTACGTTCTTGAACACTTGGAGCTACTCCACCCGCGGAGGAACGGCAGTAGGATTGAGTAATTACTTTGAAGATGGTGCGGGCATTCGCTACACGCGCGACCTGCAAGCACTGTTTTTTGAAAGCATCATCGACGGTTCCTTGGACAATGAGGTGGGCATGGCCATCGACCCAGGTGCAGCCTTTGATGTGCGCTTTGGTAAAAGTGCATTGAGCATAGAACCTAATCCCGAGGGCGGCCATTACGACCTAGGTGATACCACTATGTTCTTTGGCAATGACCTACAATTCAATGGATTTTGGACCTATGCACCGGGCCCGTTGCTCACTAACGCCGGATATGCTTACCTGCCGGATAGTGCCAGCACATTGATTGATGCTGTCGTTCGTGATCCTCAAGGAGCCACGCACGATATCCACGGCACTGCCCGAGGCACCACCATCACACTCGGCGCCGCCGAGCCTCAGTAAAAGCTAAAGGTTGGCCAAGAACGCCATGGTATTCACGCCGTCGGCGTAGTCCCATAACTCAGGCTGTTGCGCTTTTCCAAAAGGAATGTGGCCGTGCCCCACCACACATTGAAGCTTCTCTCCCCATTGTGCGATTTTATCCGCAGCCTCCTCCTTTGTTTGATAGCGGCTTACGTGAAGGATGCCCACTGGGGTGTGCAGTTCCTCATTCTCACGGACAATGATGAAACCATTTTCTAGGAAATCTTCCTGGTTCAGCAAGAAAAGTGCTCGGTAGTAATCGTAGTTGTTGCCGTATTTGTTGTTGTTCACCACATCACTCCAATCCACGATGTTGGCAAAAATGCGTTGAATATCAAAATCTGCCGGAGCTAAGAGATGGCCTACATTACGACATCCCAAACCGAAGTATTGGAAGATGTCGCTGCCTAAGGCGACCAATTCCTCGTCGCTCTCACTCCCGTCCAATAGTGCCAAAGACGTGCGGTTCTTGCGGATGATATTAGGGTATTTCCCGAAGTAATATTCGAAGTAACGGGCGGTATTGTCGCTTCCTGTGGCGATGACCGCGCCCATATCGTTTAATTGGTCCACGAACACCCAATCCCCTTCAAACAAAGGATCCTGGCGCAATAACACCGTCGCCAACACTGGCATCAACGCCTCATCATCACTGCTCATTTTCACCACCGCGAAATGTCCGCTGAGGAAAGTGCTCAAGAAATCGTGCAGCCCGACCAATGGAATGTTCCCAGCCATCACAATGCCCACTCTGTGGCGGTTGACCTCTCGTGTACCGCCCTCACGATCGCGCCACGCCAAAAGGTTCTCTTTGGTCAAGGCCTCGCCCCAAGAGGCAAGGGCGTGGTATACGTTGGCCTCTGTAAACCAACCGTTGTGACGGAGGGATTTTGTGGCCGCTGCGCGCAATGCTTCCGCTAGGTCCTCTAGGCCTTCAGGAGCAGGAGCGCCCGAAGCCACAGAACGAAGAAATGCTCCTAAGTTGGAAACTGCATCAATTCTATGGTCTGAGAAAAACATTCGCGTGTACCTTTGTGTTGGATTGCAAAACTAAAACACACCACCTACATATGGCCATTAAAATTACAGACGAATGCATAAACTGCGGTGCTTGTGAACCGGAATGCCCTAATAACGCCATCTACGAAGGCGCTATGGAGTGGCGATTCAACGAAGGTACGGACCTAAAAGGCAAGATTTTGACCCCTGGGGGCAAAGAATATGATGCCGATGAAGCACAAGAGCCGGTAGATTACGACGTTTATTATATCGTAACGGACAAGTGTACGGAGTGTATTGGCTTCCACGAGGAGCCGCAATGTGCGGAAGTTTGTCCGGTAGATTGTTGTGTACCTGATGAAGACCACGAAGAGACAGAGCAGGAGCTCATGGCGAAGAAAGACTTTATGCACTTTGAGGAGTAGGGTCCAATTCCTTTTTGTCCTCACCCTCCTATCCGTAGGTGCGCTTCAAGCTCAGGTGAGCGAGCAGCGCCTCGCGGCCCTAGGGCAGGCCTACCTTCTTCCCCAAAACGTCCCACAAGCAGATTCCCTAGCCGAAGTGTTTGCAGATAGCCTATGGGCCTTTATCAGCATCCCTTCGAATTACGGAAAAACCCTTCCTAGTGTACGCAACCTCAGCGTCCAATTGCCGGACGACCAAAGCTTTGCCTTATATACTTGGGCCGTACCGCATGAGAACGGCACCTTCGCCTTCCACGGTTTCCTATGGAACAAGAATTGGAAAGGGCAAACGCGATTAGTCCTCGAAGATTACGGCACCGAAGACGCCCCCTACCGCTGGCTCAAGGGCGGACAATGGGTCGGCAGCATTTGCTATGATATTTTGACCACACGTCACCGAGGCAAGAAGCACTACACCCTACTGACCTTCCGCCCAGGAACGTCATTTCACACCAAATACATCGATGCTATAGAGCTGGGTACGCGTGCCGAGCGTATGCATTTTGGCTCGCGCATCTTCAACATACGCGCGAACGGCGACGAGCGGTACCAACGTCGCCCCTACAGACTTCAATTCAGATACAATAGCGCCCTCACCGTAGCTGTGCGTTACGATCGCGAACACCGCGGTATTATCTGCGACCACCTCGCCCCTTCGCAAGCCGAGCTCACTGAGCGTTGGTTTGCCTATGGACCTGATTTCTCCTACGACCGCATCCACTGGAGCGAAGGCAAGTGGGAGATGGACGAAGCGTATCCACTGGTAAGAAACTTGGACGTGGCCCCCACCAATGACCGGGTGCCCACCAACCTAGATCCGCGCCGCTAAGGCGCCGCGGATGGCCTGAAAATACGAACGGCGGCCCTGCGGGCCGCCGTTCGTATATCTAAAAATTCTTTGCTTTAGTGGTTGAGCATCACCGGCATGACGAGCATGAGCAAATCCTCGCCATCGTCCATTCCGTCCGCTGGAATCAAAATCCCAGCACGGTTTGGCGCTGACATTTCCATGCGCACATTATCGCTGCCCAAGTTTCCGAGCATCTCCAAAAGGAAGCGAGAGTTGAAACCAATCTCCATATCATCGCCTTGGTAATCACAAGAAATACGCTCGTGTGCTTTGTTGCTGAAATCTGGATCCTCTGCACTCACAGAAATTTCCGCTCCGGCGAGTTTCAATCTGATCTGGTGCGTGGTCTTGTTTGAGAAAATGGCCACACGCTTCACTGAAGAAGAGAACGCACCGCGGTCGATCAACATGATGTTCGGGTTGCTCTGAGGAATAACCGCCTCGTAGTTCGGGTATTTTCCATCGATCAATCGGCAAATCATCACCACATTGTCGAAGGTAAACTGCGCATTGGTGTTGTTGTAGACCATCTCTACCTCTGAGCTATCATAGCTCAAGGAACCGCGTAACATATTCAACGGCTTCTTCGGCATGATGAACTCCGCCGTACTAGGCGCGCCTAGATCCGTTCTGCGGTAACGCACTAATTTATGTGCATCCGTCGCTACGAATGTCAGGCTATTGGTATCAAACTGGAAGAATACTCCACTCATTACTGGGCGAAGCTCGTCGTTCCCTGCAGCGAACAAGGTCTTAGAAATACCGGTAACCAATGCTTCCGCTGGAACAGTTGCTTTGCTGGCATCCTCTAGCGCTGGGAAGGTTGGGAATTCTTCTCCATCGATGAAGGCCAAGCTGTATTTCCCATAATCAGAGGCCAATTCTATGGTGTGCGACGCCTCATCAAAGGTGAAGGTCAACGGCTGCTCTGGGAACGTCTTCAAGGTATCCATCAACACTTTGGCCGGAACCGCAGCACTGCCCTGATCTTCACTCTCTACCTCCAAGCTCACGCTCATCATGGTCTCTAAATCTGAGGCACTGATCGAAAGCTCGCCTTTCTTGAGCTCAAACAAGAAGTTATCGAGAATAGGGAGGGTATTGTTGCTCTGCACAATGCCGCCGATTAGCTGCAATTGCTTCAAGAGTTTGGAACTGGATACTATAAACTTCATCGCATCAAATATTTAAAAGCGTGTATAACAAATATAATTGGGCAGGGCCCTAAAGTGGGGCGCTGGGCCCAATTTTATTTTACACAATTGTTAATAATCAAACCAAGGCTAAATCACTGTTGCTCAGCGAAATCCCATCTTGATTTAAGCAAATTACGCCAGCCGTAACGCTGTATGAGAACCATGCGACCGTCGGGCAATTCGGCATAAAAACGATCCGGGTCCCATTGGTGGGGCACTCCCTCCGCATCGAGCTGTTCTCTATCCGGGCGCTTCCAAAAGGCCCGAACCTTCAAAATATCGTTATGTACCGTATGAACATACAGTTCAAAGGCAGGGGTGGCACTAAAAATACTGTCCTTCTTCTCCCAAATATTATCGCTAGGGATGATGGCGCCCTCATATTTCAAGGTTTCTATACTTCCCACCACAGTCAAAAGCTCCAAAGAATTGGCCACCGGCAAAGGCTCAAACTCCCCACCTACAAGCGACCAGCTCTCGGCATCGGTAGCCGGTTCAACCATGGTGCCTTCCTTCACATTCTCTCGTGTGACCATCCAACCGTCGGCTGGAATGGCGGGCAATGCCATCTCCACGGCCTTTATCTCTTTAGGCGCCAACCCAAAGATGGTGCGGTCGCGCCAGAGGTTTTCTTCGGTGAAAAACCTGGTGGTCAAATAGCCGTTGAACCCTTGGATGTACACCGCAAATGGCAAATCTGATCCTGCCATTTTGTAATAGGTCCCCAACATATCCGGGGTTTCTGTGCCGACAGTGTATTTCTTGATTAATTGGTCCCCGGCATATACTTCCACCCAGCGACCGTACACTTCCATGCGTTGATTTACTTGCTCCACGGCGCTTTGCTGCACAAAATGCTTCAGGGTCACCTTACTCAAGGTTTCCAGCAACACCTCAATGGCATCCTGACGCACGGGCCAATGCTCCTCACCCACGACCCAACGATCGCCTACGCGCTCCAACACCACCGTGCTCGGCTGCTTGTCGCTGATGACCACTTTGGTGATCTGCGAAGCATCGGCCACGGCAAAATCGTATTGCGCCTTAAGAGCCTCTAGGCCGTCGCTAGAGTTGTTTTGACAAGCCATAAGGCCCCACAGAGCTGTGGATAGAAGTAGGAGTTTACCTGCGTGCATAGCGTCTTTTTCGTTGTAGGAAGAAGATGAGCGCAGCCAGTGCTAGGACCAATTCCGGCAAGGCCACATTCAAAAACTTCCAATAATTGGCTTCCGCCACAATCT
>CALDGA010000224.1 GCA_937942085.1 uncultured Flavobacteriales bacterium | reverse complement strand
TTTTTTGTATTTTCTTGGCTTCCTGTCCTTATAAGGTATACCAATTATTGCGAATTTGAAAAATTACTGACGGAGGGTCTTGTCGAAATAAACCTTCTGGCCTCTAAGGACTCTGCCACTTAGCTACCCAGCCATGCCCGGGCAACTTTCATTCTCCTACTTCAGAACCAGTTCAAAGATCATCCGGCTCTCAGTCATGTTGACCCATGAATCATAAGTAAAGATCCTAATTCCGAAATTCAGACAAAAAATTCAATGCTTGGTTTGTCCAATCAGTTAGACTGAGATTTAGTGGCATAATACTCCAATGCAGTGTTAATCTTGCATTTGGAGAGAGCATACAAAAAAACTGGTTATCTTAAAATTAAATATTAAGAATTTATCACTGAATTATCGTAATCTGGTACTAGCCTTCTTCTCTTATCCCAAGACTTCAATGATCGCAGACCGGACTTTTACTGCAATTTCTTCTGCCTGGGTGTATGTTAAGCAAAATGGTGGAGCGAAGCCAAGGATATCGCCTTGAGGCATAGCACGGGTGATTACACCTTTAGATAGAAGTGCTGTGTTGATTTTTTGACACACAGTCTGCGAAGGGTCAAAATAGCTGCGATCCTGACGATCAGCTACGAATTCTACAGCGCACAACATTCCTTCTCCCCGAACATCGCCGACATTCTTATGCTTGCTTAAGGCCTCGTTGAGTATAGATTTAAAATATGCACCAGTGTCTCGAGCTTGCTCAACTAAATTCAATTCGTCAATCAGCTTCAGGTTAGCTATCCCTGCCGCCGTTGAAACAGGATGAGCTGAATATGTCCAACCATGACCAATGGGACCGTTTTCATCTGTCCCTTTTTCCAAAATACTCCATATTTTATCTGAAACTATGGACCCAGACAGAGGTGCATAGGCAGAGGTCAGTCCTTTGGCGATGGTTATAATGTCAGGCCGCATACCATAGTGATCCGAACCAAACATTGAACCGAGACGGCCAAAGCCTGTAACAACTTCATCAGCAATCAGTAGAATATTGTGGCGATCCAGAACGGTCTGTATGGCTGGCCAATAACCTTCGGGTGGTGGCACAAGCCCGCCAGTACCCAGAACTGGTTCACCGATAAAGGCAGCAATGGTATCACTTCCTTCCTGCTCAATAAGCCTCTCGAGCGATTCAACGCAATGGGCAACAAATTCAGCTTCTGTTTGATCCAAATACTCACGCCGAAAATAATAAGGTGCTTCGGTGTGCAGTACTGGAGCAATTGGCAGATCAAATTTCTTATGGAAAAGATCCAGACCAGTCAGTGACCCTGTCAATAGTCCTGAGCCGTGATAGCCGCGCCAGCGTGAAATGATTTTTTTCTTTTTTGGTAGGCCCAAAATATTATTTATGTACCACACCAGTTTTATGTTGGTCTCGTTAGCATCAGAGCCCGATAGGCCAAAATATACTTTGCTCATATTGCTTGGCGCACGCTCTAATATCATTTTTGCGAGTGTGATCGATGCTTCGGTTCCATGGCCAACATAAGCATGGTAATAGGCTAGTTCGCGCGCCTGTGCTGCAATTGCCTCCGCTATTTCTGTTCGACCGTACCCGACGTTGACGCAATAAAGTCCGGCAAAAGCATCTAACAGACGATTACCGTCTCGATCCTCAATATAGCAACCCTCACCGCCGACGATCACGCGTTGCGCCAAGTTTCCGCGTGCAAATTCCGCAAGATGGGTTGAAGGGTGAAAAAAGCTTTCCCGGTCCCATTTTTCAAGTTGATCATTCTGCCACATTTAATTGTCCTTATGCCTACCAGCACCTATCTCAGCACTAAATTGCGCTCTACATCGCATATACGCTCACCACCATTTTGGGTTACAATGACTGGCTCGGAGATTGCCGCTCCAAAATTTTCCAGCCACACTCCGGATTGAAAATGAAAACACATGCCCTCCTGCAGAACAGTTTGATCTCCTACCCTTAGGCTGGCGGTGCGCTCACCCCAATCAGGTGGAAAATTCAACCCTATAGAATAACCCACTCTACTATTTTTTTGATAACCATTTCGATTTAGAATGGATTGCCAGAGCGCCTCTACCTCTTCACAGCATACCCCTGGTTTCATGAGTTCCAAGGCTCGATCTCCACCTTCAATTATCACTTCAGCAAGTTTGGTGATTTCCTGAGGAGGTGCGCCAATATGCGCGGTTCTTGTGAGAGGCGCGTGGTAATGGCGTCGAGCTGCAGCAAGCTCCATCACAACTAATCCACTGTCAGGCAATGGCTCATCGGTCCAAGTCAGATGCGGTGTCGAGGTGCCTTCAGCAACCTGTATCAGAGGGCATAAACTGGTATAATCCCCGAATTTACCATCAATTCCGTTCACTTGATCGTGATAAACATCTGCTATGACTTTGTACTGTGGAACTCCCGGCGAAAGTTTATCAAGCGCGTTCCGCATTACTTTTGAACAAATTTGACCAGCCTGACGCATGTAAGAGAGCTCATCTGGTGATTTAATGAGTCTCGCCCAATTTACGATCTCACGATTATCATCGATGCGCGCGTTGGGTAAGCCAGCGAGCAGGTGGCGGTGCGCACGGGCAGTGTAATAATGAGCGTCGAAATCAACTCCAATTCTAAAATTTCCCCATCCGCGGCTTTTTATAAGCTCACAGAGTTCGTCAAAAGGATGCTGCGTCGAATGATGCACGAGCGGTTCTGAAAATGGAATGATGTTATCAGTTGGTAGATCTGTAGTAATATGGGCCGATTTTGCATCTTGCTCACGTCCAAACCAGATTGGCCACTCCTCAGCTTGATGAACAATTACCGCTTGGGGTGTATAAAATGACCAGCCATCAAAGCCAGTTAGCCAGCACATATTGGCTGGATCTTGACAGATAAGAAGATCAAATCCAAAGCTCTCCATGCGATTTTTCACTAGCGCTACTCTTCTTTGGTATTCTTGCTTGTTGAAAGCTCTTTTAAACGTCATATTCGTTTTCCCTTGCCTAAGCGGAGGCGTGAATGGTGAATTGATGTGGCATAATACCACCAGAATGGGCTCCAATATTATCTATATGGAAAGTATCATCCGGTAGCTCATCGTCATAAGATTTTTTTTCCAATTCTCTAGTTCTCCGATATTGTGCAGATAGGTCAATTTGCATCTAGAACTGCGCTGAGAAATTGTCTTGTTCGTTCGTTCTGGGGGTTTTCAAATATCTGTTGTGGCGCGCCTTCTTCAGCAATTTTACCTTCATAGAAGAAACAGATCCGATCGGAAATTTCTCGGGCAAATCCCATCTGGTGTGTTACCATTAGCATAGTCAAGCTGTGCTCTGAAGCCAGCGAACGAATAACGTTTAGAACTTCACCGATGACTTCAGGGTCCAAGGCCGATGTGACCTCATCAAACAGCAAGATCTTTGGACGCATCGCCAATGCGCGTGCTATGGCTACTCGCTGCTGTTGACCACCAGATAGCCTTGCAGGATGTTCGTGTATCTTGTCTGCCAGTCCGACCATTTCAAGAAGCTCTTCAGACCTAGCTAAAGCTTCCGTCCTACTCATGCCAAGTACATGCATCGGAGCTTCCATGCAATTTCCAAGTGCAGTCATATGGGGAAACAGATTGAAATGCTGAAACACCATGCCGATGTTATTTCGCATTTTCCGCAAATGGGCCTCATTAGCTTTAATTAGCTCGTTATTTTTTGGCATATGCGTCAATGGCTGACCATCCACATATATGACGCCGTCATTAATTTCCTCCAGTGTCATAAGCATACGAAGCACCGTTGTCTTTCCCGATCCAGAAGGTCCTATGATGGACACTATTTCATTCTGCTGAACGTCGAGATCGAGGGAATCTAATACAGTAAGCTCCCCATAACATTTTGTTACTTTAGAAAACCGCACCATCGGCGCATCTGAACCAAGATTTAGAGGAAAGTTTTCTTTCATTTGTATTACGCTCTCTTCATTTACGCATGCCCAGTGCTTTGGCGACAAACGACTCGAACCGGCGTAACCCAAAGGCCGTTGGTAGCGAGATCAGCAGGAATAAAATGCCCACCATAGTGTAGGGCTCCAAATAACGATAATAAGTTGAACCCAATGCTGTTGCTGCATGCATTAGCTCAGTAACGCCAATCACCATTAACATTGGGGTATCCTTAAAAATCCCAACGAGGTAATTACCCATTCCGGGGAGTGCAGGGGGCAATGCTTGAGGAATTATTACTCGAAAATATGTACGTGTCATTGAGAGATTTAGCGCTTTGCAAGCCTCCCATTGACCTCTCGGCACACTTTCTAAACCGGCCCGATAGACTTCTGAAAGATAAGCCGCATAATGCAAGCCGATTGCAATCATCCCGGAAGTCCAAGGCGAAAGCCGGATGCCGAATTGTGGACCGACATAAAAGATAAAGAATATTTGAACAACTAGGGGGGTAGAGCGGATGAATTCGACAATTTCCCGCACTATTAACGTAATGGCACGGATTCCCGTGCGCTGGGCAAGAGCGAACAAAAGTCCTATAATGAGTGCAATGGCATATCCAGTTCCTGCCGCCAAAAGCGTGTTCAATGTTGCCCATAAAAGTCGCGGCAGGATCTCAAACGCAAAGCTCCACTTCCAATCAAATTTGGGAAATAACTCAAAACCTTCGAACACGGTTTATATCCTCCCCATCTTTTTGCCCCAGTATCTCTCAAATGCACGCATGCCTGGCGAGACCACAACTCTCGCCATCAGGTAATAAATGATTAGTGCAGTGCCGAACGACTCAGCAGATAGATAGGTGGTTCCATTAATTTGCTTGGCTTCAAACATGAGATCTGTGACCGAAATCAACGATACTAAAGCGGTACCTTTTAGTAGTTCGATAAGCAGATTTCCCCAGGGAGGAAGCATAAGTAAAAGCGCTTGTGGTAAGATAATACGGCGCATCCGTTTGTAGTACGACATATTAAGAGCATGACAGGCTTCATATTGGCCTTTTGGAACGGCTTCAATTGATCCGCGCACCAGTTCTGCACCGTAAGCGCCGAGATTTAAGCCTACTGCAACGAAACCTGCAGTGAACTTATCAAAAGTTACTCCAAGAAGCGGAAGAACAAAAAAAATCCAGTATAGTTGGACCAATAGAGATGTACCACGAAAGAACTCTATGTAGACGATTGAGGTGCCGCGTATCAGCCATTTTTCTGAAAGTCGCATCATGCCAAAAAGTGCTGCAACAAATATGGCAAGCAATGCGGCTAAAAGCGTCTGCTGAATGGTGACCAATGTCCCATCGACAAAACGGCCACCATAAGCCTGCAGGTACTCCAGATAGTGCTGCATTATTTCCTTTCCGTCGACTTCACGTCAACAGATAGCATGACATCTTTACCTTCAGGCAATTAATTCGAAAACAATGCCTGAAGGCTATATTTGACTAGCGGTTTGCGCATGCGTATGCGGTTTGGCCATCGCCTGGCAGCGTATCTTTTGTATAACCGTATTCAGCCACTTTTGACATCATATCGTCAGAACCCATATATTCTCCCATCGCCTTGTTGAATGCAGCAAGGAAGTCGGTATCTGCTTTACGAAATCCAATGCCGCCCCAGTTCAACGCCCAATCTGGAAGTTTAGATGGATCTGACAATTCAGCCGCTCCGTTACTCTTCTCAACCAAGAGGCTGGCAGCAAAAAAGTTAGAACCTATTGCATCGGCTCGGCCTGCCATAAATGCAGCCAGCATTTCCGTTGGCCCTGGCACTTCCATCACATTGCTACTTGGCACGCCCTCATTGCGCGCAAACTCCACAATGTTATAGCCAGCTCCGGTAACAAGAACAGAATTCGAATTTTTTATATCCTGATATGTGTGAATGTTTTTAGGGTTACCCTTTTTGACCACAAACACATCAGCAAAAACACCGAAGGGATCGGAAAAGTTTACGTTTTCGCATCGACTGCCTAGAATATACATACCGCCAGTTATGATATCGTAGCGGTCAGCCTTCAAGCCGGGGATGAGTCCCCCCCAATCGGTCACAACGGACTCAACTTCTGTAATACCCATCTTTTCAAGAGCACCTAGCACGATAACGTGCACAAAACCTAAAGGTTCACCGTTTTCACCTGGATAGGCCCATGGCGGTTCGTTTGAAAATCCAATACGTACAGTTTTTCCAGCAGCAACCCGGTCCGTCAGCTCGTCAGCTGCTATCGGCGTAGTTGATAGCGTCAAAACTGAGAGCGACGCAAACATTGCGCCACCAATAATTTTACTCCAAATATTCTTCATTTTTTTCTCCCATTGTTGAGTGTCAAAACCCTTTTTCAGGTTTTTTTTTAAACCTAGACCATGACGGTACAGGTTATTGGTGCTGACCAAGGTTTGCCTGATCAGTAATTTTGGCGAATGCCGTTATTTAGAAAGCTGATCTCCTATTCCTGTTAAGAACTTCAAACCTTGCGATAACTCGCTGATTTCAATGTACTCGTCTGGTGCATGGGCGCGGGAAATCGATCCAGGACCAAACACGACGGTTGAATATAACGCGTCGCTGAAATACCCCGCATCCGTGCCAAATGAGACAACACCACGGCTATTGAGACCGGTGATCTTACTAACAAAATCTGCAGCTTGTGTTGCATTTCGATCATCGAGCGATGGGACATCTGCCTCAGTGATGATTTTTATGTCAGCCTCTGGCCATATGGCACGCATTTCTGGCAACAAGGTATTTGTCGCGTAGTTCTCGATTTCGGCAATTATTGGTCGAGAGTTTTCCCCAGGCATTGGCCGAAATTCCCAATCAAAATTACACCAACCCGCAGTTGCATTTCGCGCTGCTCCACCTTCAATTGTGCCAATATTGAATGTGGCAAATGGCGGCTCAAACAGAGAGTCCGGGTATGGTTTTGAAGCCAATCGGGCGCCTATTTGTTCGATCTTTGAAATAAGTTTCATAGCTGCTGATATGGCGTTTACACCAACAGAAGGGTTACATGAATGAACTTCAAGCCCACTGATTTCTGTGCGCATTTCAAAGCCACCTTTATGCGCAGTAACTATTGCCATCTCGGTTGGTTCGCCAACAATTACAATTTCCGGTCTATAGGTTTTTGCACCCATGTCCTTAAGTAAAGTCGGCATGCCCAACCCCCCGGTTTCCTCGTCATAAGAAAAGGCAATATGGATAGGTTTTTTCAGTTTCATTGATTTGAAAATTGGAACTGAAGCTAAAACACAAGCCAGAAAACCCTTCATGTCAACGGAGCCGCGGCCATACAACCTGTCACGCTTACGCGTTAATTTGAACGGATCAGTAGCCCAGTTCTGCCCCTCGACTGGAACAACATCAGTATGGCCGTTTAACACGACGCCTCCGTCAATGTGCGGACCAATCGTGGCAAAGATATTCGCTTTTTGTTTAGTCTCATCAAAGCTGAGTGACGCCTCAACACCATGTGATCCGAGGTAGCTGCAGATATACTCTACGATGGGGTGCGTGGAACGGCCAGAAATGCTTTCAAAAGCCACAAGTCTAGAAAGGATTTCTATCGCGTTTCTAACTGTACCAGTATCGCTCGAATCCATTATTCGCGTAAGGCTCGTCATAAGAAATATATAACATGATGAAAATTAATTTGTCCAAAAAAATCTCTAGTGTAAATATTTCTCGCATAGCATTGCTTTTTATAAATTAATTTTTCATCAAAAATTAACTTATAAGATTGAAAATTTTAGTTGTGTATTTCTTAGCTTTATGACTTTCTCTTGGAAACAGCTAAACTGAGTTTAGGCAAGAGGGTCTAACAGCTAATGCCGGTGCCGTTTTCCATTGCGTCAGACGCAATCAACCGTCCACATCTGTCGGACGTAAGCCCGTGGCGTATTAGGTTTCGCACAATTTACGAAAGCCTAAGAACGGACATAACTCTCCTTAGATATCCTCCCGGCGCGATTATGGATATTAGTCTTCTAGCCCGACAATTTGGTGTTAGTCGAACTCCAATTCGCACAGTAATTCAAAGGCTGGAAAACGAGGGGCTCACAATAACCAAGCATGGGGTTGGAACTATCGTAACCGAAATTGATTTTTCCCAAGTCCGCCAGGCAATGGAACTAAGGATGTGTCTTGCTGAGGCTATGGGGAGTTTGGATCCGCGCCCACCGAATGATACGATTGGAGAAAAACTAGGTTCTTTACTTTCAGAATTTACGAATTTGGAAAACGAAGCGTCTTTGACAGATTTTGCACGCCTCGACATGGTGTTACATAATTGCAAATGCGAATTAATTGGAAATGATTTACTTCGTCGAAGCTACGACGAATTGTACTATCGTACAGCACGCATTTGGTTTCAATATCTTCCAAAATTAACTTGGAAAAGCGAGGCTGAATCTTTGAGAAGAGATTATCAGCAAACCCTTGAAGCCGTCAGGCGTAATGATGTGACAGCAGTTGGATTCATCACACGCAACGCAGTTTCAGAGGCGCTTTATCGGATCAATAATTTGATAGATTAGGAGTTTGTTTGCCTTTGAACCAACGATTTATACGTCATTGCCAGATAGTCTTTTATGCAGGCGCTCTTGTTGGTGTAAGTAGAAACCATCATCTGAGAAAGGCGGATATTGATCTTTTACAACGTCCCTGATCGGGCAACTCTACAATATGGCGTAGTGTAGTTGTGATCACGCCCTTATCTTTCAAAAGGAGGGCTAATTGTTGAAATCTAAGGCTAAGAGGCGCGGTTCTTATGTAATGAAAGGTGTCAGCACATGGCTCCACGGTATGTATTTTGAATTTGCGTAAGATGGTGAATTTCGAATTCCTTGCGCTTATGAATAAGAAAGGAAAAACTTATGAATAATGCGTTTATGTCTAGTCAAGTCAGCAGTGGATTTACGCTAGACCATGGGCCGGGCTTGCATCGAATTGGACTAATCGTACTTGCTAATGATTATGCAACCGAGCGTGACTTCATAAATGTTAAGCCCAGCGATGATGTTGCCCTGTTCGTAAGCCGGGTGGAAAATGCATCCAGCTGTACTGTTGAAACCTTACCGCTAATGGCCCCCCACATCGCTAAGGCGGCAGAATTGGTGATCCCCGATGGACGACTGGATGTGATGGCCTACTCCTGCACTTCAGGCACCGTAGTAATGGGATATGAAAAAATTTGTGCGCTGATCCACTCGGCACGCCCCGGAATTCCTGTTGTGACACCAATAACAGCATCATTAGCCGCACTCGATCTTTTCGATGCTCAAAAACTGGCTGTTTTGACGCCTTACACTGACGATGTTAACAGTACTATCGTAGATTACCTTGAGTTTCATAAAAAAACGGTTTGCTCGTTTACCTCGTTCCTAATCGAGGACAATGAAGTTATGGCTAAACTTTCGCCAGAAGCTATCTTACAGGGAGCGATTGAAGCAGATCGGCCAGAGGCCGAGGCACTTTTTATATCCTGTACAGCAATTCGCGCGCTTGATGTGGTCGAGAAAATTGAGAATGTCATCGGAAAGCCGGTTGTGACTGCAAATCAGGCATTGATTTGGCAAGCTTTGCGAATTTCGGGTTGTTCTGATTCCGTTGAGGGATATGGCAATTTATTGCGATTGTGAATTTGAACTATTTTCTGTCTTGAATGGAGGATAAAAAATGAGAGAGCTCGATATAATTTCGCAACCTGCTAGAGTTTTGACTCAGGCCGAACGTGAACACTTTTTCGAACAAGGCTATGTAGTCAAGACATCTGTTATTTCAGAAGATTGGATTGACCGACTCAAGGCTGGTGTTGCACGCCTAATAGACAAATCTCGAAATCTGACTGTTTCCGATGGAATTTTTGATCTAGAGGAAGGTCACACAGCAGATAACCCACGCCTTCGCCGTATTGCCCTTTTGGATGAACTGGACGAAGTATTCTGGGATTTCGCTAAAAACTCGAATTTGCCCGATCTGGCAGCGGACCTTATGGGTGCTGATGTATGTTTTCGAGAGGCGTTGCTTAACATTAAATGGAAAGGCGGCGGTCAAGAAGTGAAATGGCATCAAGATATACCCTTTTATCCTATGACAAACTACTCGATAGCGCAGTTTCTAGTTTGCCTAGATGATGTAGGTATTGAACAGGGCCCGCTAATGGTTATCCCTAAAAGCCACAAGGGCCCTCTGTATGACCACTATGATGAAAAGGATAATTGGTTGGGTTTTATTCCTGATCAAAAACTTGTCGATGCTAGTCTGGAAAATGTGGTAGAACTTACTGGTCCAGCGGGTACAGTAACAGTTCATCATTGCAGAGCTTTGCACGCCAGTCGCGCAAATCTCAGTCAACGAAGTAGGCCAGTCCTGATCATAGGATATGCGGCAGCCGATAATAGGCCCTACGTTGCGCCGGCGTATAAGTCAAAATTTTACGACACTGTTGTGCGTGGGGGGGTGGCGCGTTCTGTGCATTTGGTTGATGGTGACCTTCGTCTACCACCCGATTGGTCTGGCGGATATACCTCAATTTTTGATCATCAAGAAAAAGTCAATTCGGGTAGTTTAACGTGATACAAATAGAATTTGATGACATCGTCAAAGCGAAACGGCGAATTGCAAACACCGTTTACACAACTCCGTCGGTTCGATCTGAAAGTCTTAGCGAACTCTGCAATGTGCCGGTTCATTTGAAATTGGAAAATCAGCAACGCACTGGATCTTTCAAATTACGCGGTGCGACTAATTCAATCATGTGTCTTTCAGAAATTCAAAAGGAGCGTGGTGTCGTTGGCGTTTCCACAGGCAACCATGGCAGAGGACTAGCGTGTGCAGCACGCGAACATGGAGTGCGATGCATCGTGGTAATGTCAAACCTTGTGCCTAAAAACAAAATTGAAGGCATAAAAGCAGAAGGAGCAGAGGTTCGCATTGTTGGCAACAGTCAAGACGATGCCCAAGTTGAAGTAAATAGGTTGGTTGAAGAGCAAGGTATGACAATGGTTCCACCGTTCGATCATCCAGATATTATAGCGGGGCAAGGAACTCTGGGACTTGAAATGGCTGGTGATCTTCCTGATATGGCCTGCGCAATTATCCAGGTATCTGGCGGTGGACTTGTCTCTGGGATAGCCGCTGCACTTAAGGCAAGAATGTCTGGTGTCAAAGTTATTGGTGTCTCTATGGAGCGTGGGGCGGCTATGTTTGAAAGCCAGAAAGCTGGTAAACCGGTGCTTGTACCGGAACTTGCTACTTTGGCAGATAGCCTAGGCGGTGGTATTGGATTGAATAACACTTACACCTTTCAAATGATTCGAGACCTCGTTGATGAGTTTGTTTTGGTTTCAGAAAAAGAAATTTCTAACGCGATACGTCACGCTTATTGGTCTGAGAAGCAAATTATCGAAGGCTCTGGTTCGGTTGGAATTGCCGCTCTAATAAGTGGCAAGGTTAAGCCATTAGGCCCAACCATGATTTTGCTAAGCGGTTGTAATATTGATATTAATCTGCATCATCGAATAATCTCTGGAGAAGATGTGGACGTGACATCGGAGGATTAGATGGCAGATATAAAGATACTGACCGAAAGCGAATTGAGGACTTTGGTACCACTCGATAATAACGTTGTAGATTGTATAGCTCGGGCGTTCAGTGAATTAGCTGGAGGTTATGTGACCATGCCGCCAATAATGACTCTCTTGGTGCCCGAATACAGCGGCGAGGTATGTGTAAAAACGGCTTACGTACCGAATTTTGATAGCTTTGCGATTAAAATGAGCCCAGGTTTCTTTAAAAATCCCCAGCTTGGCCTGCCAAGTACATCGGGAATGATGGTTCTATTTGCTTCCGCTACAGGGATGTTGGAGGCATTGCTATTGGACAACGGTTACCTAACAGACGTACGAACTGCGGCAGCAGGAGGAGTAGCTGCTCAATATCTTGCGCGCAGAGATGTTTCGCATGTTTGTGTTGTTGGTGCAGGCGTCCAAGCAAGAATGCAGTTGAAAGCTTTAACTTTAGTGCGTGAAATCAAAAGTGCAGTAATCTGGGCGCGTGATGCAAGAAAGGCTGATATTACAGCATCCGACCTGAGTAGGGAGCTTGGAATAAATATAACTGTTAATATGGATCTAGCCCAAGCTGTTGGTTCTGCGGAGATAATAGTTACTACGACCCCGTCGGATAAGCCTCTGATCAACAGTGACTGGCTACGGGCTGGACAGCTCGTAATTGCTATAGGTTCAGATCAGGAGCATAAAGTTGAACTATTTCCTGACTGCATACGTAAGGCCACGAAATATATTCCTGATAACCTTGCGCAATGTATTGTCAAAGGTGAATTGAGAAGTGCAATCGAGGCAGGATTAGTGGAAAGCAGCTCTAACTTTTTTGAACTTGGTGACATTACCGCCGGCAAAGCAATAGGTCGTGAAACTGATGATGATCTTATCATAGTTGACCTAACGGGCACTGGGGTGCAGGATACGGCAATAGCTAACCTTGCGTTTCAGCGAGCGAAAAATATGGGAGTTGGCTCAATTTTTGCGAACTGAAAACGAAGATCGCATCAATTAACGAACTTCAAACATCCAGGCCAGATCAATCATTCAAATCCATTAATGCACGCCTCTGTTGACTATCACTTCAATTGACAAAGATACCTCTCAAAACGCAGTACCTTTAAGCTTAACCGTGACGCTGCTCTTACCGAGTGGCGTTCCTTAGTGACCTCATAGAAAGTGGCCTTAATCGATTACTGATGCTTGAGCTGATTTGTCTGACAGCACCCATTTGTGGATTGTAAGGTGAATTATTTGACGTTGTTTCTGACCTTGACATTACCCTTCCCGCATCGCATACGCCAGCAATAGCGTTACCGCGTGATAGGTTCATCTTATGAACTAAACGGTAATCCATAACTCACTGTTCCCAGTCACGCAGGGTGCAAAAAGCCTAATCCGGAAACAAAGGAGCGTGCTCCAAGCGGCGGGTTAGAAAACCCTGATCTGCGCATTCGCGCAATCGTAACAGTTGTGCACTGGATGGCCAACTAGACTGGATATTGAATAAATGCAGCGCTCCGAAGGTCTTTCTTTGGCGCTGGACATGCACACCCTCGAATCTAAAACATTCAGCCTCTATTCAAAGGTATCGTAGAAGGTAACTTTGTAAAATAAAAAGTCGAATTCTCAAAGGGTGGCAATCACGAAAAGCCACGGCATAGGGGTAATGTGAAACATAAAATAGATTGAAATCAATGATGAAAGAAAGGACCCTCATCATGGCTCAAGGAACCGTAAAATGGTTTAATGCAACTAAAGGCTATGGCTTTATTGAACCTGCCGATGGCAGCAAAGATGTGTTTGTGCATATCGCCGCTGTTGAGCGCTCTGGATTGTCTGGCCTCAAGGACGGAGAAAAAGTCTCCTTCGAATTAGAAATCGACTCTAAACGTGGAAAATCATCCGCAGTAAATTTGTCGATCGTCTAAGCACCCTATGACAGGCACCGTCAAAGTGCCTGTGCATACTTGAAACTCAAAAATACATCTTAACTTTGGCTATCCAAAACCTTTCATTTTTGAGAATCAAAACGCTATGAAAGGGCATTAGATGGGCCTGCCTAAAGTTTTTTGCGTTGGAATACTTAAATCCTTTGGTTGGAAAATTGACTATTCACATCTTCCCATTTCGAGATGTGTTATAATTGCTGCTCCCCATACGTCAAATTGGGATTTTCTTTTAATGCTGCTCTTTGCGGGGGCCTTCGGTATCAAAATAAATTGGATGGGGAAAAGTAGTTTATTCAGAAAACCGCATGGTTTCATTTTTCGCCTTTTGGGTGGCATCGCCGTAGAGCGCAGTCAAAAAAATAATCTTGTTGCAAGTATGATAAACTTGTTCAATGAGGAAAGTCAGATGCGTTTGGTCGTCGCTGTAGAAGGGACGAGAGCCCACAGTCAGTTTTGGAAATCAGGTTTTTACCATATTGCTAAAGGTGCAAATGTTCCAATATTGCCGACATTTCTTGATTATTCAAAAAAAAGAGGCGGCTTTGGTATGGCCCTTCATGTGACAGGGGATGTTAAATCAGATATGGACACTTTGAGAGAACTTTACGCAACTGTTCAAGGGAAGTTTCCAAAACAGGCCAGTACGATAAGACTCAAAGAGGAAACGCAAAATAACCAATGATTGGTATATGGAAATCCAAACTGAAATTGCTCCAATAACGGCTGGAAGCGCGCGATAAAGTTTGGGCACGGAATTCGCAATTTAACCCTCCCGCATATTTAAAGGCATTGTCAGATTGAATTGATCTTGAGCGAGAAGGGACCTCGCTCTAGGCTCTGTGCCATGACACAACGCAGCCCATTT
>CALDGA010000223.1 GCA_937942085.1 uncultured Flavobacteriales bacterium | reverse complement strand
CGCGGCACTCAACTTTCGGGTCATGCGTTTGTCATTTTCACTCGGAACTAAAGCCCCACTGGGGTGATTGTGGGCCACGATGATGGCGGTAGCATTCCAATGCAAGGCACGTTTGAGGATGAGTCGAACGTCGGTCACGGTACCCGTTAAGCCGCCTTTGAATAGTTGGTGACAGGCCAGCGGTGCATGGGCTCTATTTAGGTAGAGCACGTGGAATTCTTCGTGGGCGGGAAATTCGAGGTGTTTGAAGTGGGCGTAGGCATCTTGGCTTTTCCGGATGGCGTGCTCCAAGGGCTTGGGTGCGCTCCAGGCTTGGTGTAGGGCGAGTACGGCCATGATTTGCTTCGCTTTTGTGGGGCCAATTCCCTTAATCTCCCGCAGCGCATCTTCATCCATCTGCAGGATCCGATTAAAATCAAGGAAATGATCGTTCAACGCTTGCTCCAATTCTTCCACACTTTGGTAGCGCGCACCACCGTTGAGGATGTAGCTCATGAGTTTGGCCGTGGACCATTGTTGGGTCGTTTCATAAAAGGATTGTTTTTCCATGGGGGTTGAATTTTGATAAGGGGTTTCTAATAAATTAATTGGACCCAAAGAATTATCCTACTTTTAACTCGTGAAGATTGCTGTCCTAGGATCAAGAGGAATTCCCAACCGCTACGGCGGCTTCGAAGAAATGGCTGCCCAAGTCGCCCCGCTGTGGGTCAAGGCGGGCCATGAGGTCGTCGTCTACACTACCAGCGACCATCCGGATAAGGTGGAAGAGGTAGCCGGCGTACGCATCAAGCACATTTTCAATCCCGAGGGTACCTTCGGACTCGCGGGCCAATTCATCTACGACCTGCTCTGCATCCTCGACGCACGACGCGAAGGATTTGACATTTACTTGCAACTGGGCTATACCACTTCAGGCATCTGGTCCTTCCTGTGGCCGAAGAAAAAAACCATGACCAACATGGACGGGTTGGAACACCAAAGAGCCAAATACAAGGGGCTGCTATCAATATTCTTGAGATGGTCGGAGCGCAGAGCTGCCAATCGTTCACAACTTTTAGTTGCTGACAATCCGGAGATCGCCCGCTACCTGGCCAAATACAACACCCCTACTCAAACCATCGCCTACGGCAGCCACGTGGTAGAGGCACCCGAAAACGCAGCGCAAATCCTACAGGAAGCCGGCCTTCCGACCCATAATTTCCACGTTCATATTGGCCGAGTACAACCGGACAACCACGTTTGGGAGATTCTTGCAGCCGCAGAAGAAAGCGGGGAAACAGTAGTGGCTATTGGAGATTACAGCACGAGGTATGGACAGAAGCTGCGCAAAATTTTCGATGCGAAGAACCTCCATTTCCCTGGGACCATTTACGATAAAACGGTATTGAATGCCCTGCGCACTCAAGCGGTGTTTTACCTACACGGACACAGTGTAGGCGGTACCAATCCTGCATTGCTTGAGGCGATGGGATGTGGCGCGATGGTCTTGGCACACAATAATCCTTTCAATGCAAGTGTGTTGGGAGGGCTGGGCGCCTTGTGGTCGGATGAAGATGAACTCCAGGAATTATTGAAGCAGCGTCCCTCAGCCGAAGTCCGGGCAGAACAGGCTGAGATCTCGAGGGGGCGGGTGAAGGACTATTTTAATTGGTCCCAGATCGCAAATCAGTACCTAGAGGCCATGTCCGGCCTGCAATAAAAAAGCCCCACCAAAACTGGCAGGGCTTCCTCAAATAAATCTTAATGGATTAGATGATCAGCATTGCATCGCCGAAGGCCAAGAAGCGGTACTTCTCTTTGATGGCTTCGTTGATGGCATGCATGGCCAATTCGTGACCTACCATAGCACTGTTCATCATCAACAAGGTCGAACCTGGAGGGTGGAAGTTCGTGATCATTGAATCCGGGATCTGAATCTCGTATGGAGGGAAGATGAATTTATTCGTCCATCCCGTATTTCCAGTAACGCGGCCTCCTGTGGTCAACGAGCTTTCCAATGTGCGAACCGTGGTCGTACCTACGGCACATACTCGGCGCTTATTGGCCAATGCATCGTTTACGACATCAGCAGTAGATTGCGGCAAGATATATTGCTCGCTATCCATTTTGTGCTTGCTCAAATCTTCAACCTCTACTGGACGGAACGTGCCTAGTCCTACGTGGTGTGTCAATTCTGGCAACTGTACACCTTTGATCTCCAAACGCTTCAGCAAGTGTTTCGAGAAGTGCAATCCTGCCACTGGAGCAGCCACGGCACCTTCCTCTTTCGCGAAGATGGTTTGGTAACGCTCGGCATCTTCCTCTGTGGGTTCACGGTTGATGTATTTCGGAAGTGGGGTCTCTCCCATCTCCTTCAATTTCGCGCGGAACTCTTCGTACGATCCGTCAAACAAGAAGCGAAGCGTACGACCACGAGAGGTCGTATTATCGATAACCTCAGCCACCAAAGAATCATCGTCGCCGAAGTAGAGTTTGTTCCCTATTCTGATTTTACGTGCAGGATCCACCAATACGTCCCACAATCTGCTCTCTGAATTGAGCTCGCGGAGCAAGAACACCTCGATGCGGGCGCCGGTCTTCTCCTTATTTCCCCACATGCGAGCTGGGAAAACTTTGGTGTTATTCATCACCATCACATCGCCGTCCTCGAAATAATCGATGACTTGGTGGAAGTGTTTGTGCTCGATTTCGCCGGTATCCTTGTGCAATACCATCAAACGGCTATCGTCGCGATGTAGGGTGGGTTCTTGAGCGATGAGCTCCTTAGGCAGCTCATAGTCAAAGTGAGAGAGTTTCATTTTCATAGCTTACGGGCTTTGAAATTTATAATAAGAAAGGTGCAAAGGTACGATTTCGGCACCCCCCTTGTCAAGTTTTTAATAAACCAATTGACTT
>CALDGA010000222.1 GCA_937942085.1 uncultured Flavobacteriales bacterium | reverse complement strand
CAACAAAGTTTGTATTCATGGGTCGTCCCTTTCAGTTATCGCTTGAATGAACCGCTAAAATAGCCATCATTCGTCATCTACGCCTAACTCTACCATTAAATCTGGGTTTTGAAAGAGGTAGGCGCGAAAGCGGAGGTCTTTGGGCTGAAAAAGCTGGAGGCCATCCACTTCTAAGGGGATTTCAAGGCTGGGCTCGTCGAGGTCTACAATGCAAAATTCTTTGCGGGTAGAAGACCAAAGAAAAGCGCCCATGCGATCGCGGCGGTCTTCGAGGCAATATTCAACGATGTCCCACTCGTAGAGCATGCGTTTGTCTATATCAAACAGCCCTACACTTTCGTCGACTTTATTGTGTTCGATTTTGATGCCTGACCACCAGAATTGGTCCCTAGAATAGAAATGCGATCGACTGCCTATTTTACGGGCGTAGCCCACCACTTCATCTTCGTGACGCAATCGATATCTGGTTTCTAGGGTAGTATCCATCACCCCTAAAACAACGCCCGGAGCGGAAGGTTCTGTCCGGATGTGATATTTATGATTACAATCTTATTTCTGGAATGCTGAGATGCCGCGGTCCATCCATTCGATATAGGCTTCGATATCGAGATCTGCGCCTCTTGTTTCGATCAACGGCTTGAGGTCATCGTGCCCAAGAAAAACGTACAATGGCTGGCTAACCGCCCCAAAGTTCACTTCCTCAAACTCGCTCCACTTGTTGCCGATGTTCTTGATTTTACGCCCTGTTGCTTCGCTGATATACTGCTCATCTTCAGGGAACTCCGTACGCTGGTCAACATATAGGGAAATGAGGACCACTTCGTCTCTCAATCTCTTGTGCACACGCTCGTCTACCCAGACATTTTCTTCCATCTTGCGACAATTCTGACATCCCCATCCAGTGAAATCTATCATGATGGGCTTGCCCACCTCCTTGGCATAGGCCAAACCGGCATCAAAATCATTGAAACAAGGCAAGCCGTTGGGACAATGATCGCCATGCTCCACCTCTACGGCTGCAGACTCACCCGCGCCAACCATGTTGATCACCGGTTGCGCGTAGGCACCGCTTTTACTCTCAGCATAATGCTCTGGCGGCGGGAAACCTGAGATGAGCTTTACAGGGGCACCAAAGATTCCTGGCAACATGTAGAAGCCCAAAATCATAAAGACCATTGCAAAACTGAGTCGTGGAACTGAAATAGTGGTTACCGGGCTATCTAGTGGCATGCGGAAGGCACCCAAGAGATAGAAGGCCGTGGTAAAGGCGATGGCTACCCAAATGGCTAGGAACAGTTCACGCTCTAACCAATGCGCTTGCCATACCAAATCTGCAGTGGACAAGAATTTCAAAGCGAACGCTAGTTCCAAGAATCCGAGGGTCACTTTCACGGTGTTCAACCAACCGCCTGATGACGGCAAAGAGTTCAACCAGCCTGGGAAAGCCGCAAAAAGGGTAAATGGAATGGCCAAGGCCAAAGAGAATCCAAACATCCCTACGGCAGGTCCTAGTAGCGAACCTTTAGATCCGGCTTCTACGAGCAGTGTTCCGATAATTGGCCCCGTACAAGAAAAACTCACTAGGCTCAAGGTGAAGGCCATGAAGAAGATGCCGAGTATACCGCCTTTGTTGGATGCATCATCCGCTTTATTTACCCAGCTCGACGGTAGGGTAATTTCAAAGGCACCAAAGAAGCTGGCCGCAAAAATGACAAAGAGGGCAAAGAACGCCAGGTTGAACCAAGGGTTCGTGGCCATTTGGTTCAAGGCATCAGATCCAAAAATGACGCTTACTGCAAGACCAAGGGCCACATAAATCACGATGATCCCCAATCCGTACAATGAGGCTTTAAAAATTCCTTCAGCCTTTGTTTTAGATTGCTTAGTGAAGAAGCTCACCGTCAATGGAATCATTGGGAAGATACACGGCATGATCAGCGCTGCGAAACCGCCCAAGAAGCCAAGCCAGAACGTCGACCCTAATCCTTTCCAGATGGACGGTACAGGTGCATTGGTCACGCGGACCGAAAAATCTTCATAGGTCGGCGGCAAACACATTTCGTCGTTACACACCATGAATTCGAGCTCGCCTTTGACGGTAAATTCTTTCTCAGTCGGCAAGAGTTTGATGGTGAAATCCGCGGCATCGCTGAAATAGGCGAGATCCATATCGAAATTTGGATCAAACTCCACATGAGGCTCGCCCTCGGCCCATCCACCCACAGTGGTGAAGGAAGAATCGTCTTCGAGGATAAAAGAGGTCGGAATAGGTCCGCCTTCGTCTAGGTTTTGGCTATATAAGTGCCAACCTTCCGCAATTTCTGCATGAACGGTGATGATCGTGTGCTCATCAGTGTTCTCGTAAGAAGTAGACCAAGTAACGGCTTGCGGCTGTGCCCAGGCCAAGGTGGTCATGAGGAAAATAAAGGCGGTAAAAAATCGCTTCATGTGATTAGAATTTGCACGTTGCAAGATAGGCCATGTCATCGCCTTCGGCAAGTTTTACGTGTGCCGCGATTCTGTAGCCGAGGACCCAAAATATTTCATTGTTATACAAGGCAACGTAGATGTGCTTTTTGCGGTGGCGAGGAAGGCGCAGGTCGTTGAGGAAATCGGCCACTTTTTTTGAACCTTTCATACCTAAGGGTGAAAAAGTATCTCCCGGTTTCCATACTCGAATGGTCCAGGGAAATGGGGCGGCTGCGGGGCTGAGCCATTCGTGATCATCGTCAAATACGATCTGAGAACGCGGGGTAGGTTTCAGGGTGAGCATAAAAGGTAAATTGGACAAATCGTCCGGTCCTTGGATGGTATAGGTGTTGGGGTCCAATTCCTTTTTCGGCGCCAAAATAAAGGCCGTGCGGTCTTTGACTAAAATCTTCTGGCGGCCAGGCGTTAATTGGCCCGAATCCCCCTTCAAAACATGGCCGCATTCCTCGAAGGAAAAGCCTAGGTCCCAGCGCAGGCAGTACCTGTACAACAAAGTCTGAGCATAAGGCTGCTCGACCCAAGTCCCAAAATCAATGTGGACTTCATCTTCGAGTTCACGCACATGATGCTGCTCAAACTCGTCCAACATTCCCTCCAACAGTTCGCGATCGCGGACCAAATTATCAATGGTCTTGGCCAAACCGCCGTGCCAGCGAGGCTCCACTTCATCGAGGACCTGCGGCAGCAAATTGCGCACCTTGTTTCGCGTGTATTTCAATGTATGATTCGAGGCATCTTCTCGCCAAGTGAGCTCATGTTCCTGTGCAAAGGCAAGAATATCCGCCTTGCTCATCTGCGCCAATGGACGAAGAATGTGGGGATGAGACATACCAGTTAGGCCGGTCAATCCCGCACCGCGAAGGGCGTTCATTAAAAAGGTTTCCTTTCTATCGTCAAGGTGATGCGCCGTAAAAATATATTCCGCCCCAAGGACTTGCGCACGTTCCTCGAACCAATGATAGCGAAGCTTCCGTGCCCAATTCTGAATGTTTTCTCCTTTGCGCTTTGTAGGATCGGCATGCAGCACTTCAATTTCAAATCGATGCTCCTGAGCGAACCAGCGGCACCAGCGTTCGTCTTCGTCCGCCTCCTCACGCAAACCGTAATTCACATGAAGCAAATACGGACGGATGTTGTACCGCTGCAGCAACCAATGACTCAACACCACGGAATCTACGCCGCCGCTGAAGCCGAGAATTGCTTTTGATCCGGGAATAATGGTCATGAATGGAGGATTATAGTGTCAAAACTACAACCAATTTATCGAGCGCTATCAAACATGCTCTCTGCCTTGAGCAAACATTCTTCGTACTCCTGCTGTGGATCGCTCAAAATCGTGATGGCCCCGCCCACGTGCGTCGTCGCCACACCCGTTGTACGATTGATCGCCACACTGCGGATGACCACATTGAAATCAGCATCGCCTTCAGGAGTGGTATAGCCCACCGTACCTGAATAAATCTCCCGTGCTGTTTTTTCATACCGCTCGGCCAATTGCATGGCACTCACTTTAGGAGCGCCCGTCATTGAACCCATGGGGAAGGTCGCGCCAAAGAGCTCCCAAAATCCGGTATTGGGGCTGATATTGGCTTCGACTGTACTGATCAATTGGTTTACATTTTTAAAGGCGTACGTGCCGTACAACTCGCTCACCTGAACGCTCCCCTTAGTCGCCACACGACTGAGGTCATTGCGGACTAAATCTACGATCATCACATTCTCTGCGCGTTCCTTTTCACTTTCCTTCAACGCCGTCATAGCTGCCGCATTGTTGGCTACCCGGCGATTCGTTCCTTTGATGGGCTGACTCAAAATGCGCTGTCCCTTTTTGCTGAAATAGCGTTCGGGAGAGGTACACAGGAGTTCGTGCTGGTCGAGCTTTAGATAGGCGCTGAACGGCGCTTCTGTTCGAGACGCCATTTTTTCAAACAAGGCCGGCGAATGCAACGCCGCTACCTCAGCCTTGAAAGCCGTGCAATAATTGACCTCGTAAATATCCCCTCTTTGGATGTGTGCTTTGAGGTGTTCGACGGCGCTCAAGTATTCCGCTTTGGTCTCCACAGGCCTGAAATCAAGGGCCGTGGGGCCTTCGGGCGGTGTGGCGGGTTGGAGCAGGTCTTGAATGATTTGGGCGGAGCGGTCGCTGGTGAAATCGGTCACAGATAATTCTCCATCCCAACTCAAGGTACCCACTACTTCAGGTTCAAAGAAGAGGGCTTCGGGCCAATCTCCCAAGGCGGGATTCCCACGGTCCAAAGATTCAAAGCGATGGCGCATTTCATAACCGGCAAAACCGAAGCGCCACCCCCCTTCGAGGGCGCCAGTAGCCAATTCATCGGCGCCAAAGACACGTTGTGCCCCCCACGCAAATAACAAGGCGTATGAGGTGTGAGAATTTTTATACCCCCTAGACGTGTAGAGGGCAAAAAACGATCGGCCATTGGATTCCTCCAACAGCCGATGTTCTAAATGGATCGGATCGACCTTATGTGTCGATGCCGTATGCATTAACTATGTAGTGCGCGGTTATCTGTCGCCGCCAACGCTGCTTCCTTGATCGCCTCAGTGTAGGTCGGATGACCGTGACAAATACGAGCAATATCTTCAGCAGATGCGCGGAATTCCATCGCAGTTACTGCTTCCATGATCATATCCGCAGCACGAGCAGCCACCATGTGCACTCCTAATACTTCATCCGTCGTAGCGTCCGCCAATACTTTCACTACCCCGTCGATATCTCCACTGGCACGTGAACGTCCCAAGGCACGCATAGGGAAGCTACCTGATTTGTAGGCAACGCCTGCAGCTTTCAACTCTTCTTCCGTCTTACCCACGGCAGCCACCTCTGGCCATGTATATACAATACCCGGGATCAAGTCGTGGTTAATATGTGGTTTCTGACCGGCCAACGTTTCGGCTACAAATACACCTTCCTCTTCAGCCTTGTGAGCCAACATAGCTCCTTTCACTACATCACCAATGGCGTAAATGTTCGCCTGTGAGGTTTGTAAATGTGCGTTAGTCTCGATGCGACCACGGTCGTCAGTGGCAATACCTACATTTTCCAACCCAAGGTTATCCGTGTAGGCACGGCGACCTACAGCCACCAAACAGTAATCTCCTTCGAAGGTGATTTCGTTGCCTTTCTTGTCTGTTCCTTTGACCGTTACGGTATCACCGTCGCGGCTTACTTCGCTCACTTTCGTGCTCAAGCTGAACTTCATGCCCAACTTTTTCAAGCTGCGCTGCAGCTCTTTGCCCAAGGCGCCATCCATCGTAGGGATAATGCTCGGTGCATATTCCACCACCGTTACCTCAGCACCAAGACGCTTGTATACAGAACCTAGTTCCAATCCAATAACGCCACCACCGATCACGATCATGTGCTTTGGAATCTCCTTCAAGCTCAATGCTTCGGTAGAGCTGATGATGCGTTCTTTATCAAATTTCGCAAACGGCAACTCAATAGGTTTTGAACCCGTTGCAAGGATGATGTTTTTCGCACTGACCTCAGTGGTGCTTTCGCCAGCCACCTTTACCGTGTTGGCATCCACTAGTGAACCGAAGCCGCGAAGCACATCAATGTTGTTCTTTTTCATCAAGTAATCGATACCTTCGCAAGTAGTGCTTACTACTCCTGCTTTGCGCTCCATCATCTTGCCAAAATCAATGGTAGGTGGATTCACCACAATACCGTGATCTTCGAAAGAGTGTGCCGCCATGTGGTAATGCTCCGAGGAGTCCAACAAGGCTTTTGATGGAATACATCCAACGTTTAGACAGGTACCACCAAGTGTAGCATATTTCTCTACCAAGGCTGTTTTCATTCCCAGTTGCGCGCAACGAATAGCGCTCACATAACCACCAGGACCTGAACCAATGACAACGACGTCGTAAGAACTCATAAAATGATGTTTAATTCTAAGCAAAGGTACACACGGGGCGTTGCTTACCTCGGCTTTAATCGGAAAAATCTACTAAATAGAAGTACACCGAGATTGAGGGCAAAGAGCCAAATCATGAATTGGCCGATCCAGTCCCCAGTTCTGCTATATACTGTTTGGCCTTCGAGTAGCGGAACCTCCATCACAATCACGCCTTCCTCTTCCCAACCGAGCGGCTCGTGTACACGGCCTTTTTGGTCGATAACACAACTAATGCCGGTGTTGGCGCTGCGCACAACCCACTTGCCGTTTTCTATCGCGCGCAACCCGGAGAATCGCATGTGCTGAACATGGCCCTGCGTATCCCCCCACCAACCGTCGTTGGTGATGACTGCGAGTAGGTTTGCACCTTGTTTCGCATAGTCCGTGGTATAATCTGAGAACTCGTTTTCCCAGCAAATAATTGGGCCCAATTTCATCCCTTTTCCATTGTCAAAAACGGTGCGTTCAC
>CALDGA010000221.1 GCA_937942085.1 uncultured Flavobacteriales bacterium | reverse complement strand
GCAACCCCCGATGAAGCGCGTGAAATGCTGCAGCTGAAGGGTGGCGATCAAGTCGCTTTTTAATTTTTAAAAACGCTCAGTTTAAAGGGTTGTAGCAATGCAAAAAATCGCAGTTGTTGGAGGTGGATTAATCGGACAGGGGTGGGCGGTAGTATTTGCGCAAGCTGGCTATACAGTCGCAATCTATGACCCATCAGAGGATGTTCGGAAGACAGTCCGTAATACAATAAAACAGCGGATCGCTGACATGGTCAGTGCTGAGTTGGTTACAGCTTTTCTTGGAGAGAAAATGCTAGAACAACTAACCGTGGCTCATTCCCTAGAAGAGGCGGTTGAGGGGGCTATTTACATCCAAGAAAACGGCCCTGAGCAAGTTGAAATCAAGAAAAAGCTCACTGCTGAACTTGATGCTCTTGTATCGCCAGATGTTCCAATAGGAAGTTCAACCTCTGGAATATCGGCATCACGTTATTGCGAAGAACTCAACGGTCGTCACCGCTGTTTGGTTGTTCATCCAATTAATCCTCCGCACCTTATTCCCGCCGTTGAAATCGTCCCCTCTCCTTGGACAGAAAAGTCCATCGTGGCAAAAGTAGATGAAATTATGCAAAACTGCTCGAGAGAAACGATACTCTTGAACAAAGAGATTGACGGCTTCGTAGTAAATCGTCTTCAGGGTGCGCTTTTAGACGAGGCGTTCAGATTGGTTGGTAGTGGTATCGTATCAGCAGCTGATTTAGATAAAGCTATTGCGGACGGACTTGGCTTACGATGGTCATTCATGGGTCCAATGAAAACTATCCACCTGAATGCACCGGGAGGCGTCGCAGATTACGTGGAGAGATATGGCCGCATGTATCAGGGATTTGACCTACACGCAGACACAGACAATACCTGGGATTGCGTTACAAGACAAAGTTTGAGAGCAGAATTAGAGGCTGCGATCCCCATCGATGACATTCCTGAAGCTCAAGCTGAACGTGATAAAAAGTTAATGGCGCTAATCAAACATAAACAGCAGAACTGATACTGAGTGTCAGTCACCCGAGATATGGTACAAGTAACGAGAACACATGTAGATCGCACTGCACTACTTTTATGAGATTTTTTCAGGTATCTTGCGAATATTAGAGTGCCTTTTAGGTGAATTTTGAGTTCCTTTTTCACGTAAATGAACGCATCTAGTGGCGCCCGGGGGGGCGCAACCATGATTTTCTTAAATATCATTTGAATATAGTTAGTTATGAGAAACATAAATTATTGAAGTAGTCCTGAGCGCGGTCCAAATCATCATCAGCTATCATGAATACTTAGACCCTGAAATTCCTAAACTGACTCTGCTGCATTTACCCTGACCAGACCGCAATAGTTATACTATTTAGGGCGCCACAACAGTTGAGCTGTGTACAAGTGACAATGGAATGTGCACAGGCGTAATGCTTCGCTTCTCGGCTGTATTTCTGTAAATTTTTATATCCGCTCCGTAGTCCAATCGGGAGTAATTAATGAAGAGCTGCAGTAAGGCTGAGCATCGTGACCTGCGAACATTCCGTCTTTTGTCACTAGAACAGTGCGCCAACCACGTGCGGCGCCGCCAATAATGTCGGTGTGCAGCGTATCACCGATCATAGCAATGCGATTTGGAAGAACGCCGGTCAGCGACACCTCAGCCAGCGCGTAAACCTCTGCGAAGGGTTTACCGAAAAACTGAATTTCGTACTCCATTTGGTCAAGTAGCAAATGCCCAAAATGTCCGGGCTCTTGCGAAAAGCCGTTTTCGCGCGGGGCGGCAATGTCGGCATTGGCAATCACCAATGGTCGCGGGTTTTCACGCAGCGAACGTTCAAGAAGCGCTTGACGCGACACCGACCACTCCGCAGACGACAAAAATAGGAAACCTTCGGCTTGATCATAGAGTAACTGATCATCACCTAATCGTAGTGTCTTTGTGGGAATGTCACTAAGATCATCGTTTATCGCAGCGATGCAGCCAAATGTTCGCTTATCCAAACCAATCAATGCAGCATCTCGGCTAGTAATGATCTCTTCCGGTTCAAGACTTAAGCCAAGATGCTTGAATTTTGCGACGGCTTCTTCATGTTTATAGCTTGCTGCATTAGATAAAATGCGAATTGCGCAGCCGCGCGCGCGCAATTCATCAAGACGCTCCGCCGCTCCCGGGATTGGCGTTTCGCCAACATTTAGGACGCCGAAAGCATCAAACACAAAGGCATCTATTTGATCTGTGATGTCCAAAAGCGAATTTATGGCAATTGTGCTTTGCGCAAACGTCGCCATGGGCAAGCGATCCCTTACGGACTGATAACGATCAAATATTTCCTGGACTGTTAACATAGGATCAGTGACTTTCTAATGTTCGGCCTGGCGGCTTTTTTAGTTGCTGGCTTTTCGTTTTGCTAACAGTCGTGTCGACAGAAGATCGCCTGAGCGCTCTGCAATTGGATGACCTATCGTTGCAAATGCAGCGTTGATCGTTTTGAGCGATCGCAGTGTGTCTTGATGGATATGGCTTGTTGCAAAGCTGGCAGGGATATTTTTGCGCAACCGCACGAGATGTCGTTCTTGTAGCTTTTGCTCTACTTTTCGGACTTTGTCTTTAGCATGAAGCAGTTGGCGTGCTGCGTCTGGGGCACCGGTCATGAGGACACTTAAGGCAAGCTGTGTATTGCTGAGAATGCGGTCGTGGAAATCTTCGAGATCCGACCACCCATCTTCCGAAAATTCCAACCCATCAGATTTCAACCGCTCAGCGTTCGCAACAAGATTCTGTGAAATCGCACCGGCTGCAGTTTCTAAATTAAACGCGATTGACGCCAGTTCACCAGCTTTGTTCTGTTCAGTCTCTGATAATTCTTTATGATCTAACCCAGCCAAGAAACCTTTAATGTCCGAATGTATAGTCCTGACATCCTCAGACTTTTTGATAATAGCTTTTGCTCCAGGAGCATCCCAGTTTTGGAACAAACCCATCGACGAACGCAGCATGACCTCGATCGCTTCTCCCATCTTCATTATCTCGCGCGCGGCGCATGATAGAGCGCGCGATGGCCGGTTAAGCGTTGACGGATCAAGGGCAGTGCTGTGTGTCAGTGGGCTGACCGTATCTTCGCGTACAGACCTCAGCTTCAGCGTAGCATCCGCAATCAACCTTAAGAACGGTACACAAACCAGAGCCAAACCAATATTGAACACCAAATGCAGGTTGATGATCTGTTGCGCTGCCTGAGAGCCCAGCCAGCTTAAATTTCCCGCGCTTTTTGACAAAATCACAAGGACCAGCGCAGCAACTCCGCCACGCAGCACGAGGTTTATCAAGACTGCGCTTCGTGCGGTCAAAGGCGCTTTCAGCGTAAGCACATAGGCCAATATCGCGGCTCCTGCATTTGCCCCCAGCACCATCGCAGCCGCCCCACTTGACGGCAGAAGCCCTTGCCCTGTTAGAGTGACAAAGAACAGAACCGCAGCGACCGACGAGTGCACGGCCCATGCAAATAATCCGCCAATCAAAAATGACGACACAAGGTCGCCAGCCAAATAGTCCATGACACTTGCCGTTGCAGTGCTTTCGATAAGAGGAGCGGTTGCATTACGAATCATATCAAGCGAGACTAAGATAAGTCCTAACCCGATCAGGATGCGTCCGGTTTGGCGGATTTCATTGTGTGAGCTTTGCAGAAATAATACGACACCACAAAGCAAAAAAAGTGGGATCAAAAATTCTTGGCGGACTAGCAAAATCTGAGACACAATCGCAGAACCGATGTCGGCACCAAGCAATATTGCTGTTCCCGCCAATAATCCAACGCCACCCTTTTTTGCAAAATTCGACAACAATACAGCGACCGCCGTGGCGCTTTGCAAACACAATGCGGCAATCGCACCACTAACTAGGGCTTGCAGTCTGTTTGCATTAGATCGACGCAGAAAGGCGCGTAGGTGCACCGAGAATGCTCGCTCGACCCCCGTGCGCAACAAGCGGACCGCCCAGATCAAAAGTGCAGCGGCACCCGCGATATGCAGCGCGAACAAAATGATGCTTGAACCTACCATCAATCAATCATGTATCTGGGTAAAACAGGTACGGACCAGGATAATCACCCACAGGAACATAATGGCTGGTGATGACGCCACGTATTTCGTGCAACATAAATCCACCCGGTTCTTTGGTTAAGCAATTTGGCGCAGCTTCACGCAAGTCCATCGTGACAGCATGGGATACACCCGGCGCAATCTGGCAGATAACGTCACCAAAAGGCGCAACAATATTGCGGTGAACATGTCCACAGGTCAGGCGCAGCTCTCCTGTGTAGCTAGACAAAATTGCCTTAAACTCTTTGCTGTAGCGTAGATTTTGGATGTCCATCTTATCAATGCCGGTTAAAATTGGCGGGTGATGAGTCATTACGATGGTTGGTTTACCGCCGTTGGCCTCCAGTGTTGTAGACAGAAATGACAATGTCTCATCGCTAAGATGGCCATGGGCTGCCTCTGCAACGCTACTGTCCAACCCGATCACAACCAGATCATCAAAGTGGGCGTCCCAATTGATGGGACCAACGGTTGGCATCCACGGCTGGTCAGCGAAACATTCCCGCATAACTTCGATGTTGTCATGATTGCCTGGGATGACGCGGTACGCCAAATTGAGAGGCTCCATAAGTGCCCGAAACCGTTCGTATTCTTCGACAGTGCCAAAGTCGGTCAGATCACCTGAGACAAAGACCATATCAATAGGGCCGATCTCTGGCAGACAGCGGTTGATGGTTTCGACGCAATTTGACAATGCTTCAGCGGTATCGACTTGGCCGTAGGCCATTTGACCGTACGGAACAATATGCGGATCTGAAATTTGAATGATCCGTGTCATGTAACATCTACCTCTTGTGGAAGCAGCATTAGGGTTTCCGGCTTGATCGCGACATTGATCATGTCGCCCACCTTCGGTGCGTTCTGCCCAGCATGGATTGAAGCGATGGTATCAGATGTGATGCCGGAAATGCCAATCTTGTAGTGGGTGCCCAGAAACGTCACAGTTTCAACCTTACCCCTCAAGGGGCCATCGTCTCCAATGCAAACATCTTCAGCGCGCACGAATATGGTTTGACCTTCGCCACGCGCAGGCAAGGTTAACGCGCCACCATCAAGGTACAATGTTGCGCCATCGGCCTTGCCGCGCAGCGACATCGCATTGCCTACAAACCCTGCTACGAAGGGCGATTTTGGATTGCGGTAAAGTTCTTCTGGCGTGCCGGTTTGTAAAACGCGACCTTGGCACATAACAGCAACACGATCAGCTATGGCCATCGCTTCATCTTGGTCATGGGTTACGAATATAGCAGTTATATCGAATTCGCGTAGCAGCACCGCTAATTCTTCACGCAAGGTTCCGCGCAAAGATGCGTCCAGCGCCGATAACGGTTCATCCAGCAACAACATTCTGGGTCGTGGTGCGATCGCACGCGCAAGGGCGACGCGC
>CALDGA010000220.1 GCA_937942085.1 uncultured Flavobacteriales bacterium | reverse complement strand
TTCTGGAGTGATGGAAGGGACAGGACAAACAGTCATCGCTCAAAATGTAACTTTGCAGTTACCCTCTGGTTACTACCGCTATCTGCGAAGGACTTTGGTCAACGAAGGGACGATCGTTGCAGAAGGAACTTTGTATCTTGGACAAAACGGGTCTTTGAACAACAAGGCGACTTTAGAGTTAAAGGACGGCTCAACTATTGCTCCAGAAGGGACGGGGCGACGGACCTTAGCGAACACTGGCACGATTGTAAAATCAGTTGGTAGCGGAACCGCTTACATCAATGTGGAACTTAGAAACGAAGGCAAAGTGAAAGTCGCCGCTGGAACAATAAGGGTTGGGAGCAATTACTACCAGACCCAAACGGGCACATTGGAAATCGGCATCGGCGGCACACAATCAGGACAGTTTGGGCAAATGAATGTAACAGGGTCAACATGGCTTAACGGAACCCTTGTCGCTGAACTTTTAGGAGACTTCTCCCCCGATGTGGGAACGACTTTCAGAGTTTTGAGCGTTGGACAGAGGACTGGTGATTTTAGGCGAAGAGATTTGCCAGGGGATATGGTGTCTGAATGGGATAATCAAGGGTTGACCCTGAGAGTTGCAGGTGGGTTCTTCGTCAGCAGTGTTGAACCAATTGAAGTATCCAACTCGGGGACTGTTCAGTTAACCGTAAAAGGCTCAGGTTTCCAAGGTGGCATTGCTGTTTTGCTGAAAAAGGAAGACACGACCGTCACAGCAAGTCAGGTTACACTGGAGAGCATTCGCTTGTTGAAGGCTCAATTTACCCTTGACAATATACCAGTCGGGCATTACGACATTGTCGTTCGGACACCTGACGGTCAAGAAGCAAAACTGGCATCTGCAACTTTTGTCTATGACGAACGAGTTTTGTCCATCATCGCTGTTGACCCTGAAGAGGTTGTTCAAAGCCCAACGCTTGGAATCGTTACCTTCCAAGTTCGTGGGACTCAGTTTGGTAGCGATGTCCAAGTTTACTTAGAACGACTCTCGGAGAATAGTGAAAGAATTTCGCCTATAGGCGTTCAAGTGAACAATCCTATGGAATTGCATGCAACTTTTGATTTGAGCCCGAGAAACGCAAAGATTGGCATGTATCATTTAGTAATTGCCCGAAATTCCAATCAAGCCCGCTATCCTGTCTTCCTTTTCCCATACATGGCAATCATGTCATGCCACTATGAGAGACCCAGTGTCTTAGTTGTCGGCAGGGTAACAAGGCATACAATACAATTAACTAACTTTGGCAATGCTACGGGTGTGGGTGTTTGTGCTGTTGTCCTGCCACCTGGTTTTGAGTTGAAAGGCGTCTATCCTGGCATCGGTGGGGAATGGAGCGCAGCGGGTAGAACCGTTATCATCGCTCAACCTGTTCAACCCTTTGAGACAGTCACGATTGGTATAGATACTCGGTTGTCTTGGGATAATGTCGTGCCACCTAACCAACAACCTGAAGCGGGCAAGTATAGGCTTGGCGACAGGGTTCGTCTTCATGTAACGCTTTTAGCCAGTCCTATCCAAGAACTTTGGGGATTGATTAAGTCAGACGCTGGAAACAATTGGGAAGAAATTGCTGCAAATGCAATGATCGCTCATGGAACAATCACGGGAATGTGGATGGACGAATTCATGGAACTAAAAATTGCCGCCGGACATGAGTTCATCATGCGCCTCGGCGAAAAATACCCATTCGTAGCCGATGTAATGGAGGTAAACCTTGAGAATGAACTTTACGCTCATGCCGCTAAAGAACTTGGAGTTGATTTGTTTGAAGGACAGCCAGGGAGATTAGAGAGAATCAAAGCATCACGAGGCGATGTGTTTCCTAACTTGGAAACCTACGCAAGTCAAGAGTCCATGCTCCCATTAATTTTGCAGACCCTGGATTACACTCTTCAAGATTTCTCCAGCGGTAAAATTGGTGCCATGGCCGTGGCAACTGTTGAGGGACTCGTAGAAGGCTTTACTTTTGGTCTTCTTCAAGTTAACTTGACAGAGAAGTATGCTCAGAATCTGGGCTACAATTCGCTTGAAGAGATGAAACAAGACTTGGGGATAGAAAATTGGCAAATTGCTGGAATGAAAGTTGTCGGAGGAGCAGCAACTGCGGCAGTTCCAGTTGGCGGAGCAATCGCAAAAGTAGCAAAATATCCATCTGAATGGCTCTATGGTATTCTTGACGGAAAAAGAGTTCCTTTTGGAAAAGACCTTGTGTTTTCCTTTGGCAAGGGTGTGGGCTCTGAACCTGTTAGGTTTGGTATTGACAAGATTACTTTTCCTCCGATTTATGTCAATCTTGTCGGCGGTGTGCCAGGTTCTGCTTTTCCTACAGCTTTCTTAACTCGGTCTAATGTCTTCCATATCGGCTACATGGCTCCTGGGGCGACAAGAGGTGGTTGGCACATCGGATTGTCCTCATTCCCCAAAGTGGTCTTCACGGAAAAAGGGATAGCCTACACGGCGGCAGGTCCACACTTTTACTTCAATAGGTTCTTCTCTCTCAAAGTGGGAGAGATACCTTACAAATGGCTCCCATATGCATTTACTGCTTCGCCACAGGTCCTGGACTTTTTCAAAATTCGCTACGGTATTGACATAATGACCCTTATCAATGGCGGCATAGATTTGGTAGAGCGGTTCTTGGAAAGTTACGCTGACATAGAGTTGAGGCAGTATGACTACTTGTTCTCGGGTAGTCGCTTAGTTGCCTCTTGGGATCCGAACAGCATAGAGGTTGTTCCTCCTGGTCCATATGTTGCTCCTCAGGAGGTTCTTTCCTTCACCATCCATTTTGAGAACACTGCTGAAGCCAATTATCCTGCTGAGAACATCATCATTAAGTTGGCGTTGGATGAGAATTTGGACATAGACACAGTAAACTTTGGCGGTTCAAGTCACCTCAATGTTTTGACTCCTGTGATTGACAACGAAACCCGCACCATTATCTGGCGATTCACTGGCATTAATTTGCCACCTAACCAGAACCCACCAGAGGGTGAAGGGTGGGTGCAATTTAGTGTGTCGTTGAAGAAAAATGTTCCTTCAGGCACAACGGTGAAAGCCAAGGCGGAAATCCAATTTGATGAAAACCCACCTATTGTGACCAACGAAATTGAACTCACAGTGGATTCACAACATCCGACCAGCCAAGTTGCTCAATTGGCTTCTGAGCAAACTCGTAGCACTTTTGAGGTTCAATGGCAAGCACAAGATGATGTCTCAGGGATAAACCAATCTGAACTTTGGGTTAACGAGGAGCGGTCCGATGGAAGAGGGCAGCAACGCAAAGATGACGGTAGAATGGTTAAAATTGATGATAAAGTTTACACTCTCGTTAACACGAGGACTGCAAATCAGGACTTCAAAGCACAAATTCGTGGCAAATTCGGTTACACCTACAGGTTCTTCGCTGTCTCAAGGGACAATGTTGGCAACATTGAACCTTTCCCTGAACAACCTCAAGCCATCACAAAAGTCGGTCGTGCTCCTCAGATTCCTTCTGGGCTGCGTATTGTCGCTTTGCCTGTCCAAAGCGAAGATGAAGACCCTAAGACCGTTTTCAACTTCCCCGAAAACAAATGGGCAACTTGGGATCCGACAGCCAGTAACGGTCAGGGTGGTTATGTGATTTATCCTAACAATGCTACTAAGTTCATTGAGCCTGAAAAGGTTCCAGGACGAGCCTATTGGGTGCGATTGAACGAAGAGACAACACCGCTCGTTTTCGGACCCATGCCCGATGACACTCAACCTTTCACCATACCTCTCAAGAAAGGTTGGAACCTCATAGGCAACCCTTGGCTCTCTGACTTGGTTTGGGACATAAACGAAATCAAAGTGCAAACAGGCAACGAAACAAAACCCATAAAAGATGCACAAGGCATCGTTGAGTTGTATGCTTGGCGA
>CALDGA010000219.1 GCA_937942085.1 uncultured Flavobacteriales bacterium | reverse complement strand
ACGACAAACAGTGGCTACTCCGAGTGCGAACCGACAGAGTGAAAAATCTAAAGTTTTTCTATGCTCAAAATCTGCGCTATCAAACGAAGACAATTCTGTATGAGTGCGCTGAGAAGGACCTCTGGTATCGCAGCAAGCTCATCGCGGGATTTTTTGAGCAGAGCAGCTATCTGGTTCCTACTCGTCCTATTTCTTTATGACAGCAAGAGAAAAGATGGCAGGAAGATGTGCTTCTTACCCTCCAAGTGCGCCGTGCGCTGGAACAGCTCGGCGAACCCGACCGTGAACTGCTTCTGCTTCACTATGAAGAGGGACACACACTTGAAGAGTTAGCCGCGCGTTTCGCCTGCTCCCCTGAATGCCTGCGCCAACGCTTGCACCGCGCCCGCCAACGCCTCAAACGCCTCTTGGAGTGAAAAACAGGCGATCTTCCCCCGACTTTCGCTGTCCCCCCTGTCAAGTTTTGGGGCTTTTTGGGGATTCATAAAGTGCAATTCTCCCCAATAGGAGGTTTAAAGGAAATGCGGAGCAAACGATGGCTTTGGATATTGAGCGTGTGGGCGTTGATGTTGGGCACCGGCGTTGCCCAGCCACCACTTTTGGTGCTGACAAACGGCGATGTGAACGGGGATAACCTCGTGGACGATGCAGACTTACTATCAGTTCTCTTTCGGATGGGCGATTCGTGTCCACAGGGCTGCGCGGAAGACCTCAACGGCGAACTCTCCGAAAGCGACAAAGTGTTGGATGGGGGGGATAGGTAGTATTCTCTGCTAGCTCAGTAGCGATTGAAATTGGTAACCGTTTGTGGTATAATGCACATCGGAGGAAAATGATGCGAACGATAGGCTGGGCTACACTCTGCTTGCTTACGGTGTGGTTGCGGGTGTCTGCACAAGAATATGCAGGCATCCATCCTGCTTTTGTCAAGCTTCCTGTTCACTTCACAGAGGCGTGGAAACAGGGAGAGAAAGATGTACCAAAAGGTGGAGATGCCTTTTCTTTCCTTAATAAATATAGGCGCGGCATAGGAGATATATCAGTGGGATTTACTTCCGAGACGGTAAGTTTTGCTTGGTACCTCTTGCCTGAATGGTTAGCGTATTATCACGGATACGAAGCACGGAGACTTTACAAGAGCGATGAAGAAATAAAAGATGCAAAACAGATATCTGTTCCAGAAACACCACAAATTATAGACACAATAAGCTTCGTAGGCGTTATAACTTTGATGCCAAGCTTTGATCTTTACGGAAATGTCACGCGTACTGCCAATCCAAAAGACTTGAGTGACGTCCGAGTGGTTTTGAAAGTAGGAGATAGGATTATACAACCGGTAAAGCAGCCAGGCAATCTCTTGCAACATCAAGGCAGAGAAGTTTATAACATTTATGTCCCACGGGTACAGGTCAACACTTCCACAACTTCTGGATATTATAGCGGATTATCTTCTTGGAGTAGTTTCTGGGGAGCTGGCAGCAGCTCTAACTTTGCAACTTTCTCAAGTACCACAACAGAGACCTCCTACTATATTGAGCGGGTTGAAAAAGGCTACACTTGGTATAACGGGGTTTTCCGCGTTGAATTCAAAATAATTGACGCGAACGGAAAACCGCTAATCACTGAGGACGACAAAGAAATGGCACTAATAGTAATTTATGGAAAAAATGAAAGACACGCGAAATTTAAACTACAAGATCTGATTAACCCACTAAATTCTAAAGCGGTAAAGGACGCGGATGCTGAAATTAAGAGCCTTGTGCGACTTCACAAAGCTGTCCAACTCGTCATTGGGGGTGACTTTAGACGCGCTCTCACATTGCTAAATGAAATCGAAAACGAATTAGGTAAGTTCTACCACACTAAAACGCTGTTCTCGCTTGTGAAGTACGTAGCCTTGATTCGTTCTGATGAGGAAAAAGCTTACGCTTATGCAGCCGACCTCCTGAACAGCGAATTCAGAAACGATGCTGAATTCCTAAATACTATCGCCTCGATACCTTTAGCAGAAGCCTTTTCCGCACGTAACCCAAATTATGATATAATCGTCCGAATCGCCAGACGAGCTTGTGATCTGTCTTATTATCAGGAACCTCATATCCTCAGCACTTTAGCTTGGGCACTGTTCAAGAGTGGCAGTGTAAAAGAGGCTATAGAGCATCAGGAAAAGGCCATTAGCATAGCCAAACAACAAGGCATACCGCACGAAGTTGTAACGAATCTGGAGGAACAGCTCAATCGAATGAAAGCTGGACAAATCCTACCTACAACAAACAACCCCTAATAGATTAGTAGACTCTTGCTGCGCCGACAGGGGCGAGTAAAGTGACGGTTTATTGGGACGGTGTGCCAGGAGCGACAGGCTATCGGGTGCGTTGGGGCGTGCAGAGCGGAGTGTACCCGAATGCGTCGGGTGTGCTGTCAGGGGATGCGCGTCGGTACACGGTGGATGGGTTAGTTTCGGAGCAGGCGTGCTATCTGTGAGGAGGTCGGTCTCCATGAGGACGCCTACTATACCAGCAGTGAGCTTCATCTATACCGAGACAACGGATAGGGG
>CALDGA010000218.1 GCA_937942085.1 uncultured Flavobacteriales bacterium | reverse complement strand
GCATTAACCAACAGGGAGAAAACCAATGACTGCCGAAGAAGTAGTAATGTCACTTACAGCCAACATTACGTGTCCGAAGTGCAATCACACTCAGGCAGAAAACATGCCCACCAACAGCTGTGTGTTTTTTTATCAGTGTACTTCCTGTGACGCAGTCTTACGACCGTTAGAAGGTGATTGCTGTGTCTATTGTTCCTATGCGGATGTAGATTGCCCACCAAAAGCAAATGGGGAAGATTGCTGTTGATCAGACCCTCGTTTACTGCGGCCTAGCAATCAGATCGTCTGCTCCGACCTTCGCAATCGCTGGCTTCACTTTTTGATCTCTAGTTCCACGAAGCAGTGTCATTGATACATTTTTTTCTTACGGGCGCGAGTTTGACGCGTTGCTTCTTCAGTACCGTTATGGAATGTTCCGAACCAACGATCCCATGGCATCTCTTGGTTACCATAATTACATTCGTAATATCGGTGGTGCAGCTGATGATAAAAGGTACCAAGCGCTAAACGTCGCTTGTCACGAATAAGCAAATCTTCATAGCCCGTGTGTGTCATTGCTGCACCAGGGCCCTGGTAAATCACATGAAAAATCAAATGGATTGGATGGCTTGCAACAATCCAATGAACGCATAAAGAGGAAAGATACAACACATGCTCAATGGGATGCATGGATAGACCAGACCAAGGTCCAACATTGACGTTACGATGATGCAACGCGTGCACGTGTTTGTACAAGAATGGCACATGTAAAAGACGATGCACCCAGTAGAAATGAAATGCTGACCATATTGGTAATAAGACAAGCGCCGAGACGAACCAAATCGGATTATCCGCAAATGTGACCGTTGGCGCATAATCGTTCGCCATCATCCACATTGTAATGACTTGGAACGCTGTTAGTTGAAACACGCCCGATCCAAGGGACCAGAACATATTGTCTTTTACTTGATCGGAAAAGTTCCATAGACTGTTGTTCTTGCCTTGAACCCGTGGATCAAATTTTAAGGTATTCCCCTGTTTTTTGAACCTGATAAACCACAGATGTAGACCACCTGCACTTACGATCATCAAAAGCAGATTTATTACCCAAACTTGCATCACCCAATGAAATTCAAAAGTGTGTGTTTGATCAATCGATGGATAGGCAATCGCCCAAAGTAAAATCGCAAGTCCGACGAGTAAAACGCGTTCAGATAGAACAAGCCAGTGTTTAACAAACCATTGTAAAAGTCGCATTGGCTGCGGAGGCCAGACAAAAATTGATCCGTCCTTCAATGGTAGATCAGGATGATAATTCCATGCTCTGTTATTGGATTTTTCGGATGTTTGAGACATTTCAAAGTTCCCTAGCTTACGAAATAGGTTATGTCCGATCGGCACGAACGCATGCCCGAGACCGACACGTTTATGTCGTAAACCTACGGGCTCAATAACGTTGTATACATTTCAATGTGCCGTATAAAAATGGCCGTCGAGGTCATTAAACCTTAATTCATCCTAAAACTAGGCCAGTACTGTAGTGCCCCACCCCAACTCACATTACCAACCACTCACCACAATAACGTTTATGTAGATCGGAGTGATTGCTACTTGTGTAGCCAGTCCAGTCACGCTGGATAAGAATTGTCCGATCATGCTGTGATCTTTCCGTTAGGTGAATTTTAAGGTCGGTGTTAGCGTTCATCTTGCCAACACAAGGAGAATTAAAATGGTCGAAAATTTTGGTGGAAGCCTAAACTTAATAGTCTGGATCATTCTGTTAATCGGTGCGATCTATTATAGCTACAGATGCCTATTCCAAACAAAAGCATTTGTTGATCAATACGGTTTTGGTGATAGCGCAGTCTACATGACACGATTTGCTGGCACTCAAGTCGGTGCAGCTGCGATAATTTCGCTCGCATTGCTGTTTGTTGGACCGCAGGGTGCTTGGGCCTTTGTGGCATGGGGCTGGACGCAATCTTTACTAGCAGCGATATTTGGGTATCAAACTGTAAACAGTGAATGGGCAAAAGTTGAAGGCGTTAAGGCGACAGCCGAGGGTTATCTTGCCCCAATTGCTTTTCTAATTCTTAACACACTATTACTCGTGAACATGGGCAGTATCCTTTACGGTTAACCCCGCCATTTGTTCCAATGCTAAGTAATTTGCCGCTGTCGTCTTCTTTCTATTGGTGGCAAACTCTGTGAGTTCAGCATCTGCGCCAATGGATTGCTGGCCTCACTATTTCTCTCCAGCGCATAGGTACAGTTTCTGTACTGGCGGCATGCATCGCTCTTGTTAAGATTTTTACATTAACCACTAGGGAGAGAACAAATGACTGCCGAAGAGATAGTAATGGGTGGATATGCTGCATTTGGTGCAGGCGACATGGAAGCCTTAAGCAAAATATATCATCCTGACTGCAAAATCACTTTCCATGCAAACCATGCTTTAGGCGGTGAATATAACGGTTTCAATGACCTACTGGGCAATATGTTCGCAAAGTTAAACGATGCATGGCCAGGGTTTAACTTAAGCGTAGATAAGG
>CALDGA010000217.1 GCA_937942085.1 uncultured Flavobacteriales bacterium | reverse complement strand
TTGGATATCACTTTTCTCGCTAATCTTAGGGCGTGGGAGATGAGGTCGGCGAAGGAAACGGCGGGGTCGGACACGAAACTTTCGGAGAACTCAATAGTTAGGTCTGGGAGCGCTTTGGCAGCGAGGACATTGATTTCGTTCGTGTGCTTTCGCTCAACGACGACAACACGACACACTACACCGTCAAGTTCCTTCTCAAATTTTGAGCATTCTTTTTCTAAGGATATGAGTTCTTCTTTTTGGGGTGCACCGCCCTGCCTCTCCACAAAAACAGTCAAGTTCTCAGATGTATAGGCATATTGGGTCGTCGCACCAGCCGATGTCACAACAACGGAAACCCTTTTCATCAACATCACTCCTTCGCCTGTCAAAATTTTCCCGTTTCTAAATTATAGCGTGCATGACCTCAGATGTCAATACCCCTTTTCCTTAACCGAGCCCAAACAGACCGACGAGGAACCGATGTGGCGGAGTTAATGATACCGTCATCCTCGGATAAGGGCTTTCGGCGCTCCAATCGTAGGTGATATTATTGACTACCCAGAAGGTGAGCCCGCCCGTAGGGTCAGTTATAATGAAATCTTCCGCACCGAAAATTCTCAATGCAGGACTTATAGCCACCAAATGCTTGACCCCCAATATCGGCATGCCAAATAAGGTCAGGGTCGCTTTTATCGGCGGGAAATAGCCTACACGCAAATACTCACGCATGGCAGCCAAAAATGCCTGTAGCGGGTCTACTATGTTGGGGTTGCGCTGGACATTGGAACTGACCCTGAAGCCTTTAAAGGCGATTGTGTTGGGGTTATAAAGTTCGTGGTAAAGGTCGTAGAGAGTGAGGTAGAAAGGTTGACCTCGGATGCGTTCGCCTTCTACATTTATTAGTGTGGGGAGCGCCCACGCCGTGTTCTCCCACTGAAGCGAGAATATCCCGTGCACATATGGCTGGGCGGGCAACAAGACTGGCAAATGCAGTAACGCTGGCGTGGTGGGCATCTCGTCTATAGAAGGTATCGCTATTTGTTGGACGGTAAATACCCAAGTGGGGCGGGTCGCATATGAGCCTACAGGCAAAACTTGGGCGTAAAGCATCTCTCTTGGCGGAAACCCTGCGGACGAAACATAAGGTAACTTAGCGGAACTTAGAGCCTGCTTAACTCTTACGCTGAACTTTTCGTAGGGAAGCGCCCGCAAAACAAAGTCCAAAAAGGAATTAACTTGAGGTTGCGCTATTGGGTAAGGAGTGTAAATCAGTTCAGCGCCACTGAGCCTCAACGCTTGCTTTATGACATCCAATCGGCGCACGCCCGACTGAATTTGATGTCTCGGAGAATCAACGAGCGATTTGAGACCTATATCGTAGTGGAATGGGTAGTCGGAGTAGAGGACATAGGCTTCGGCGCCCCCGACGAACAAATTATCGCCGATAAGGTAAGAAGCGGTCGCCCCCAACGGAAACCACAAGTTAGACAAGAGCCTGTTAGGCAATATACCGCTATTGACCATCTGATATTCTACGACTTCTGGTAAGAACCATCCGTCTATTGGGGGCTCATGTTCTGTGGTGGACAGGGCTGCCCGCTGGAATAGGTCTGACGCTGAGATGGTTACACGGAGAACTCGTGCGCCCCCTTCACCTTCCGCTGCCACCGCTGCCCCCACATTAGTTATCACACCCTCAAAGATTACTGGAGACAAAGTGGGCACAAACTGATTTTCGGTCATTAGAGTGTATCCGAGCCTAATTCTGATGAGGTTATAGGGGCGCAGCATCCGACGCAATAATGGTGGCAGGCTGATTATCAGGTTCTGGTCAGGCGTAAATATAGGCTCAATATCGTAAGGAATTTCCACGACGACTTGAGCCGTAGACCCACCAGGTTCACTCACCATATTGACATTGATAGACTTGATTACTGAAGTGGTTCCGCCAAGTTCGCTCTCCAGCGCCCCCAAATCTATACTGTTAAGCCATTGATAGTCACCAGGTGTAAATACCGCTGCACGGATTAGGTCAACGGCAAGTAGGACTGGCGGGGATGGCACATACCTGCCTGAGAACATCTTGACTTCGTAAAGGAGCGACGCTTGCGCCGTAATCAGACTTCTCCATGCGTTCGCCCAAGCCTCATCGTTAGGGAAATAAGAAGGAGAGATGCCCAAATCTGTAGACGGAATGACCCCACCGAGCCTTACAGTGGAACTTAGCGGAATAATTATGTTTCCATTATCGTCAACGATGAATATACCGCCGAGAGTTCTCGTCCTGCATTGGACAGTCACGCATGCGGAAGAAGGTATCGTTATTCGCAAAGAGACGGCGGATACTGGTGGCACGCCCCCTTGCGTGGACTGTATAGTTTCGTTACATACTTCTACTACTGGTGTGCCCGCAGCGAGGGGGGCGAAGTCGGGGTGCGCCGTCCCTTTGTATGCTTGGTGTAAGACTGCGTAAATCAAGTATCGTTCGGGCTCTTCCAGCGTCACAGTTGGCGGAGTGCCAGTAATTGGCGTGAGCAACGGCATCGTAGTTATATCGTGTCCGTAGACAGGTATTTCCTTTGGGGCGACCACTTTCCTTCCGTCACTTGTGCCCACCAATTTGTAAGGTAAGTAGACGAAGTAGTTACTTTCCGATGATGCCCCTTCTTCTGGTGAGACGAAGTTATCTACTGGGGTTAGGGCGGGCGCAAGCATGACAGGCTTAGTGGAGATGGAAGCGCCCCGCCACGCCAAATCACAAAAAGAAATGTAAGCGGAACAATTATAAAGTGCCATGCCCACACGAGTATTGGCTGGAATAACTTGCCCCCTAAAATACTCCAGCAAAGTGACACCTTCAGATGTATTTCCGAAATTGCGGTGTATGTATTCCACTGGATTAAAGGCTAAGATGGGGCGCACGGGGTTGCCAGTAGTTATGGCGTTCTGGATATCGGAATACCTCAGCACGCAAACATGACCTTTGAGAACCGTCACCATGAACCCTTCGGCGGTCGCACCTGGCGTTATCTTGCTCAACGACCACACATCCATCTCGCTGACTTCTTTGACAAAGACATAAGGGGCGAAATATTGGTTGCCGTTGGGCTTGGGCTCAAGGAATTTGAGAAGGTATTCTTGCTGGAGACCCATCGCTGCTATAGATGTCCCGTAAGTGGTTATGGCGGAATTAACTGGAGGCTCATACCCATACCAAACATTCTGGCTGACGGAGAACCCGTAAGGGAAGAAATAGAAGCGGACTTTGCCCACGCCACCAGCGGACGGAACAAACTCCAGCATGTAGTGATTACCGAAGAATACCCGTGCGACCGAACTCATGGAATACAGGTGGTAACGCTGGTCTAAGGGAGTGTTGAGTTGGATGAGGAACATGAAGGTATAATCGGGGATGGGTATTGGCGGGCTCTGGGCGATGAAAGAACCTAAAGTCCATTCGGCATATTCTTTGTTGGGTGATGGGGGGTCGCCCCAAGTAGCCGTAGCAGGGTTGTAACGCCTATCTGTAGGGAATATCCGATACTTTATCACTGCGGGATGCTCTGATAGGACAGTAACTTTATCTCTAAGCATAATTCTGGTATTATTGAGGGCAGCGCTGAACAGTTCGTCCCGCATCACAAATCTTCCGCCCGACATTATTCTGACTACATCTGTCTGAAGGGGCGCTGCCAGCAAGTAACTACCACGCAACGACTGTGTGACCACAAACATGTCTATCTCCTGCCCTACCACAGATAAGTAAGGGATGACATACAAATTGCCCTGCTCATCGTAAGCCGTCTGCAGTGAAATAGAGCCATAGTAAGTATGGAGCGTCTCCCCAGTTATGTCCTTAAAGTTTCTGATGCTCTGCGGTAACTCAAACTCATATCTATATTTCTCTGGGAACAGGTTTTCTTCCATGTAAGATGAGAGAAAGGTGGAGAACCTGCAGGATGATATTATGGGGGCGGGGATGATGCCTCTGATGGGGTCGCCCACCACTATGGCGTCAAAGCCCACGGGTTGTTCGGCAAACAGCGCCGACATATCCCGCATGTAAACGCCCGCCAAAGAGTATTGCTGGAAGATTGTCTGGACATTTTGGGGCGCAGGTTTCGTGGTGGCAAGGTGGATTATGCCGAGTGAGTTGTATTCTATAGTGCCAGCGAACCCGCCAGAAGTGCTGATGCGCCGAAGCCTCATCAAATCCTGATAGTCCCTATGAAAGATATGCCTCGTGTATGACGCTGGTATGATAACTCTTTCGCCATGCTGAGCATCTAAGACTTCCACCGAAGCGAGCGGGCTAATAAGTTCTCTCACAGAAAATCACCAAAAACTATTTTAGCGCATTTTTCCGCCGTTTTCTCCTGTGTGATTTCTTTAATTCCCGCAAGTATTGGGTAGCCTGAGCCAAATATCCATACAACTCCTTTATTCGCTCCTCTTCCCCTTTACCCGCCAAAAGGAGTTCCTCTCCCATGATTTGCTCCGCCCGCATGAGAAAGATAATTTGCTGTAGAACCTTAATCGCAGTGCTAAAGAACCTTTCCTTCAGTTCGTCCACCTTATGGGCGGGGGCTCTGGTAATTGCCTCTGCGTGCTGCTTGAGAGTATCAAATAGTTGGGGGAGCGAACGCCATACCTCAACGACTTGCCTCATAACCCTAACCTTCGGGTCTTCCTGCTTGCTCATTTTATGGCGAAGTTTCCTAATCACGATTTCTTCTAACATTTTCGTTCACCCAAATACTATTTAGTTAAAATGTTGCCGTAAAGGCTTCTCGCCTGAACCTCACGCCACTCATCCACTGAAATGCCCATTGAGCCGTCGGGCGAAGCGATGGGAACTTCCCACTCACCTTCTGCGGTCACGGTCACAGTCCCGATGCTATAGTAAGGCGAATCACCAGAGGGTA
>CALDGA010000216.1 GCA_937942085.1 uncultured Flavobacteriales bacterium | reverse complement strand
ATTGCTCGCTGATCTCTATCTCATAGCTCGTTCGCTTCACTGCTTTGGAAGCTTGTTTGGCAAGGGCATGAAGTAATTGGGCATATTCGTCCAATTCCATCGAATCAAAACTGCGCAAGATCATCGTGATGTGCACTTCTTCCACCCCGCCTTTAATCTCATACGGGTGCACGAAGCCGGCCTCTCCTTTGGTCGCTTCCGGCGCCCATTCTTGGCGAGGCAACAAACTCAAAAACACTCCAGCGGCCTTCAAGGCATTGCCCATCTTCTTGTGGGCATAACCCGGGTGGGTATTGGCCCCACGGAAAATCACGGTCGCTCCGTCTGCGGAGAAGGTCTCGTCTTCAATAGAACCCTTGGTGGCGCCGTCCATGGTATAGCCCCATGCCGCGCCTAATTTTTCGATATCCACATGATCCGCCCCGCGGCCTATTTCTTCGTCAGGGGTGAACAACAACTTCATCGTCGCGTGCGGCACCTCAGGATGTTGCATCAGATACGCCGCCGCAGCCATAATCTCCGCTACTCCAGCCTTATTGTCTGCCCCCAACAACGTCGAACCGTCAGAGGTAATAATGGTGTGCCCTTCCATTTCTTTCAACGGCCCAAAAGCCTTTGGACCGATAACGATATCTCCCTTTGGCAAGACAATATCACCTCCGTCGTAGTTGTGGTGTAAGGTCGGCACCACCCCTGCCCCGCTGTATTCTGGCGAGGTATCCATGTGCGAGCAGAAGCAGATGGCCGGCGCACTCTCGTGGCCTGCCGAAGCCGGGACAGTCGCATACACGTAGCCCTTTTCGTCCATGTGCGCATCACTGACGCCCATCGCGAGCAATTCGTCCACAAGCACGCGACCCAAATCCTTTTGCTTTTCCGTCGACGGCACCGTAGGACTGTGCGGGTCGCTTTGCGTATCTATTTGTACGTAACGCTGAAATCTTTCTAAGAGGTCGGGGTATTTCATGTGTCCAATTTTTGATGCAAGCTGCTCGGATAAAACACCGTACGTAGCAGCGTTTCCAGTATGATTCTAAGGTCCAATAGTAGGGACCAATTCTCAATGTAATACACGTCCGCCCGGATTCGCTCCTGCAACAGAGCCTCATCCGCGCCCGGTCCTCCGCCGCGCAACCCGCGGCTTTGTGCTAACCCGGTCATCCCCGGCTTGGCCCAATGGCGTATGCGGTAATTTTTCACCAACGAACTATAGGATTCCACGTCCTCGCTCGTGTGCGGGCGCGGTCCTACCAAACTCATCTGTCCCGCCAAAACGTTGAACAGTTGCGGCAGCTCGTCCCATCCCATTTTACGCATCCAGCGCTGCAATGCATTGGAATCGCCTGTAGACGGTTTGATCGTCTGAAATTTCAAGACTTTGAACGGCCTTCCCGATAACCCAACTCGCTCTTGAATGAACAAAGGTTTCACACCGGATAAGAGCAAGAGGATGGCCGAAATTGGGAAAATCCAAGACAACAACACTACCACACCCGCCAAGGCAAAAACCACATCAAACAATCGCTTGAGAAGCGCGTTCGACCACAACAGTAGCGGCTCGCTGCGCTGCGAGAACACGGGAATGCCTTCCAGCGTGGACATGTTCATCTGACCGGCGTAATGCGCTCCCATATCCGGAAGGTAGCGGAACCGTACACCGCGCATCTCTGCCCAGCGCTCTGCCTCTTGGTATTGCGCTGAGGCCGGCGATAAGGCGCAGATAATTTCATCGATATCTAGTTTATCATCCAACGCCCCAACGTCGGCCCCGACATACGTCCAGCCCAATTCCGGGCGGTGGGTCGTGAGCGCAATAAACGCCTCAGCTGTGGCGTGGCTGCCCAACAAATAGAACTTGCGCTGCCACTTTCCTGCGGCCATCTGGCGACGGAGGTAGGCCACATAAAATAATCGGCTCAACCAAGCGAAAGCATAAAATGCACTGAAGAAGACCGCCAAAAACAGGCGGCTGTAATAATATCCTTTGAGTCCTACGACGATAATCGCTAGGATGGCGAATTGTGCCAGGGCTGCTTGAAGCAATTGGCCCGTCACATTGCGCTGCTCCAATCCCGCTGTGTAGGTAAAGCTTCCCGACCAGCGGCCCACGACGAGCCAGCTCACTCCAGTCAGCACCCAAAGCTGCAAATAGTAGTTGTAATATTCTGGATTCGAGATGCGTAGATCCTCAAAGCGCCACCACCCCACTGCCGCGAAGAGGCCAACGATCAGCAATAAATCTGTCGTAAGTGTGAGTATTCTGTAAATATTTGCGCTCTGGTTCTGCATAAACGACGCTGAAAAGATACTTACTTTTACGACGATGAGCACAACCCAAAGCCCTATTGTATACGCCAACGGTGTTGGACCGGATCGCGCCGCAGTCCTTGCGGAGGAGCTTGGGGTGCGTACCATTCGCCAAATGCTCGAGCACTACCCGTTCCGATATGTGGATAAAAGTAGTTTTTCCACAGTGGCGGGGCTGACCGCATTTAGCGGCGAGGTGCAAATCAAAGGGCAAATCACCGGATGGGAAACCGTGGGTGCGGGAAGGCAAAGCAGATTGGTCGCATATTTCAAAGATTCAACCGGTGAAATAGAATTGGTTTGGTTCAAGGGGGCCAAGTGGATCTCGCGTTC
>CALDGA010000215.1 GCA_937942085.1 uncultured Flavobacteriales bacterium | reverse complement strand
TTTTTACTACAAATTTTCACCAGATATTCAGGCAAACTAAGCCAATGGATGCCTGTTGAAAATCTTTCCCTGTGGATGAGTGAAATAGAGCCGCTTCGTTGGACTGTTTATCTTATTTCATTGCTTTGGGTATGGCTGATTTTTCTCGGCTGTTCATTCGTGGTTAGGGAACGAGACCATGTGGCATTTGATATTCTTTATCAAGCTGCTCCACCTCGATTACGAAAAATCATGACGATATTGGGCGCGATTATTTTGATAGCGGTCATGTTAATTTCACTACCAGCGACATGGGAGGCAATTATGGCCAACCGTCTTATGGAATTGAAAAAGCTTCAAACTCTCAGACTGCCGATCACAGGCGACAAGATTGCGATAAAGTGGTTGTTCTTTCCGTATCTGGTTCTCATGGCCATACTTATAATCCGGTCATGTTCTCGGATTTTTTTGGAACTTCGCACAAATAACCAAAACACAGAGGTCGAAGAGACATGAGCGTGGAACTGATCTTTGGTCTGATTGCTTTATTTGGGGTTGCGGCAATTGGAGTTCCTGTCGCCTATGCCATTATCACGGGTGTAGTGGTCTATCTGGGGGTTTCCGGGCAGGATCTTGCAATCGCGGGCGAAACGATGGTTCAGCGATTATTCGACGGCTTTTTGTTATTAGCTGTTCCACTATTCATCGTCTCTGCAAATATTATGAACGTTGGAAGCATAACTGATAGGCTACTTCAGTTTTGCGTGGCCTTGGTCGGTCGATTTCGTGGCGGATTAGGACATGTCAATGTCGTCGCTAGCTTGATTTTTTCGGGTATGTCAGGATCTGCTGTTGCGGATGCTGCTGGAATTGGGAAAATCATAATCGAAATGATGGTGAAATCGGGTCATTACACACGTGGCTACGCTGCCGCAATCACTGCCGCAACAGCAACGATTGGACCAATTATTCCGCCTTCAATTCCGATGGTTTTATATGCGTTGGTTTCTAATGTATCGATTGGGGACCTATTCCTTGCGGGTATTTTCCCGGGTCTCTTGATGGGTCTTGTCTTGATGTTGGCAAATGCCTGGTTTTCGCATCGAAGAGATTTCGGGCAGGATGCAGTGGTACCCCTAAATGAACTGCCATTATTGACTGTAAAAGCAACACCAGCCTTGTTGATGCCTGTCATACTGCTTGGTTGTATTTACAGCGGTGTCACGACCCCGACAGAAGCCGCAGCAATCGCAGCATTATACGCGTTGTTGATCTCTGCAGGTATTTATCGCGCGATCAAACTGAAAAGCTTATATCATGCATTCGTAGATGGTGCGCGATCTGCGGCATCAGTGGGGTTGGTCATAGGTGCCTCGATGATCCTTACCTACGTTGTGGTTCGTGAAAATATTCCACAATCAATTTCGATGTTTTTGAATGATGCTAATATGCATCCTCTGGTTTTCATGATTTTGGTGAATGTGTTTGTGCTGCTGTTGGGGTGCATTCTGGATGCAACGGTAATAATACTCGTCATCGTCCCACTGTTTATTCCAACTTGTGAGGCCTTGGGTATAGACCTTGTTCATTTTGGAGTCGTTATCGTCGTTAATTCGATGATTGGATTAATAACTCCACCCTACGGGATCTTATTATTTGTAATCAATGCAGTTACTGGAATTCCGTTAAAAGAAATTATTGCTGAAGTTTGGGGTTTTCTTGGTATTCTGTTACTTGCGCTCGTGATCATGCTGCTCGTACCCGATATTACCTTGTGGCTTCCGAGAGCGTTTGGATATCAAGGATAACAGCATGAAAACCTCGATCGCCACAGTTTCAATTTCCGGAAACCTCAGGGAGAAACTAGAGGCGATTGCGGCAGCTGGGTATGATGGCATCGAAATTTTTGAACAAGATTTCATTGCTTTTGATGGCTCGCCACGCGACGTTGGGAACATGGTTCGAGATCACGGCCTAGAAATTACTTTGTTTCAGCCATTTCGTGATTTCGAAGGTTTACCAGAGCCTATGCGCGCTAAAGCGTTTGATCGTGCTAAGCGTAAGTTTGATCTTATGCAGGAGCTTGGTACCGACCTTGTTTTAATCTGTTCGTCTTGTCATGCATCTTCTCTTGGGGGAATTGACCGCGCGGCTGCAGATTTTAATGCACTAGGGGAAATTGCGAAAGATCGCGGCATCCGAGTTGGCTATGAGGCTTTGGCTTGGGGGAAACACATCAATGACCACCGGGATGCTTGGGAAATCGTGCGCCGTGCCGATCACTCAAATGTTGGGTTGATCTTAGATAGCTTTCATACGCTTTCCCGTAAAATTGACCCTGCAACCATTCGATCAATTCCTGGGGATAAAATATTTTTCGTGCAGCTTGCTGATGCGCCTTTGATCGAAATGGATCTTCTATATTGGTCACGCCATTTCCGAAACATGCCGGGTGAGGGTGATTTAAACGTTCAAGGTTTTATGCAGGCAGTCATGGCGACCGGTTACAGTGGTCCTGTAAGCCTAGAGATCTTTAATGACCAATTCAGAGGGGGTTCCTCAAAGTTGGTTGCCGTAGATGGATATCGGTCATTAATTTCCTTGATGGATGATGTTCGGCGTGCTGAAGCAGATATAAGTTTGGATTTACCTGACTTCCCGCGGCGTAGCGAAACAACAGGTTTGTCTTT
>CALDGA010000214.1 GCA_937942085.1 uncultured Flavobacteriales bacterium | reverse complement strand
CCTCGGGCGTAGCATACAGCATCGTATACCCTACGAACAAAGCCTTCCGAAGTAGTGGACCTCAGTATTGTCATTATTAATTACAACGTCAAGGCCTTCTTGACCCAATGTTTGGACAGCATTTACCGCAGCCAAACCCAGTACAACTATGAGGTCATCGTTATCGATAATGCCAGCGCGGATTCCGGCAAAGACATGATCCTCAAGCTGTTCCCCAAAGTTCGCTGGACCGATAACCAAAAGAATGTGGGATTCGGCAAGGCAAATAATCAAGGATTTGAACAAGCTAAAGGCCGCTTTACACTCATCTTAAACCCGGATACGGTCCTTCGCGAGGATACACTGGAGGTGTCGCTCAATTATTTGAAAGCAAATCCCAATGTAGGCGGATTAGGAATTAAAGCAATAGATGGTTCTGGCCAATTCCTCCCAGAAAGCAAGCGCGGACTCCCTACTCCCATGACCGCATTATTTAAAATCACAGGCCTCTCCAGACTCTTCCCAAAATCGCCCTTATTTTCCCGTTACCACTTGGGGCACCTTGATACCAACAGCAACCACCCAGTAGATGTTCTCGCGGGTTGTTACATGATGGTGCCTACTGATCTTTTACGTCAGGTGGGCGGGTTTGACCCCCAATACTTCATGTATGGAGAGGATATTGACCTAAGCTACGAACTCTTGAAAACCGGGCGTCAAAACCACTACCTCGCCGAGAGTCAGATCATTCATTATAAGGGTGAGAGCACCAAACGCGGCAGCCTTAACTACGTGCGCATGTTCTATCAGGCCATGGTGCTGTTCGCTCGCAAACAGTTTAGCGGTGGCTCTGCCCTCGCCTACACCTTATTGATCTACACCGGCATCTACCTCCGCGCCGGCCTCGCCATCCTCGCCAGATTAGGACGAAGCGCAGCGGCTCCTTTGATCGATGCAGCCGTACTGGCCATTGTCCTTGAACAATTGAAAAGTTATTGGGAGTCCAACCACAGGTTCATCAACGGCGGCTCCTACCCGGATACCTATACTTACTACGTCCAAGGAAGCTATGTGCTCATTTGGATCCTAGGCTTGTGGTTCAGCGGTACCTACAGCAAGCATGCACGCCCCACCGGGGTTGTACGCAGCATGGTTGTCGCGACACTTTTGTTGGGATTTGGCTACGGATTGTTGCCCGAAGACTTGCGTTTTTCTCGGGCCCTGTTAGTCTTGGGCGCGACCGGGGGAACTGTGGCAGTACTGGCATGGCGCACCCTGTTGGAATGGCTGACCAAGCGCGAATTCTTCGCCAAACCCTTGCGTCGACCTCGCCTATTGTTTGTGGGTGGGGCGCAAAGAAAATTGGACCTAGAACAACTATTGGCCGAGCGAAATATCTCGCCTGCAATTTTCATTCATCACGAGAACCCATCAACCGCTTCGGAACACATCAAAGATCTCGTAGATCTTCACCAAATCAACGAATGCGTTGTAGACAGTTCCGTGATGAGCAATGCCGAACTGATGCAGATCATGGAAGAAATTGGCCACAAATGCGCCATCAAAACTTTCCTAGCGCAAGGCAATTTCCTCGTCGGTTCCAACAGCAGCCTAACACAAGGCGAAGCCTACGGCGGTTCCGTTTTCCAAACCGCAAATCCAGTCTACGTACGCCAGAAACGCAGCCTAGATATCCTCCTCCCCTTGCTGATGTTGGCCACCTTACCGCTGAGCGCTGCACTCCTTTTTGGGGCAGGCCGAGGCAAATTATGGATGAAGATTTTGGGCCAATTCCTCCCGCTCCTCGCCGGCCGACATACGTTAGTGGGATACAGTCCCGCTGATGCACAAGAATTTAACGTCCCTACGATGCCGGCACCGATTTTTGATATCCGCACTGGAATTCCCGAAAATTTAGATGTTCCACAAAGCGCAAAAGCTTTAGTTATCAACTATGCAAGAGAAGCCACTGTTGGTGGGGATTGGAAGCAGTTGTGGAAGCTGAGCAAAAAATAATTGGTCGCTGTTTTCGGAAGATTTTGCCGTAAATTCGGGCATTAGAAAAACCCAAATTCAATGGCTCAGTTTGAATTGATCCTTCCCAAAATGGGAGAAAGTGTTGCCGAAGCCACCATTACCAACTGGCTGAAGAACGAAGGAGATACCATCGACGCAGAAGAAAGTGTCGTAGAAGTTGCCACCGACAAGGTGGACAGCGAAGTCCCTTCCCCTGTAAGCGGCACCATTGTAAAAATCCTTGCCCAAGTAAATGATGTAGCCGCAGTCGGCGCACCTATCGCCATCATTGAAACCGAGGCTGCAGGAGATGCTCCAGCACCAGCTGCCGCACCTGTAGAGACCGCTGCACCTGCACCACAGGCTGCTGCACAAGAAATCGAAACTTCTATCGCCGCAGCTGCGGCCACCGTGGCACCAGCCGCAAGCAATGCCCCTATTGCCAAAAACTCTAACGGAAGATTCTATTCTCCTTTAGTACGTTCTATGGCCAAAGAAGAAGGCATTTCTCAAGCTGAGCTTGATGCTATTGCCGGCTCAGGTAAGGACGGCCGTGTGACTAAAACTGATTTGCTCGCCTACATTGAAGGAGGCCGTGCCCAAAGCGCCCCAGCTCCTGTGGCTGCTCCGACACCCGCCGCACCAACACCAGCACCTGCTGCCACTTCAGCTCCAAGCATTACTCCTACGCCAGGCGCTGAAATTATTGAGATGGACCGCATGCGCAAGCTCATTGCGGACCACATGGTAAATTCAGTACATACCTCTCCACACGTGACCAGCTTCGTCGAAGCAGATATGACCCGAGTGGTGCAATGGAGAAACAAAGTGAAGAATGCCTTCCAGCAAAAGCACGGTGAGAAAATCACCTTCACGCCGATCATAATGGAGGCCATCATTAAGGCCATCCAAGACTTCCCGATGATCAACGTGAGCGTGGACGGCACGAAAATCATCAAGCATGCGCACATCAACGTCGGTATGGCCGCAGCACTTCCATCGGGTAACTTGATTGTGCCTGTGGTGAAGAATGCAAACCAACTTTCACTTTTAGGCTTGACCAAGTCGGTGAATGATTTGGCCAATAGAGCGCGCAACAATGCACTGAAGCCGGATGAAATCTCAGGCGGGACCTATACACTAACAAACGTAGGGACCTTCGGCAACGTTCTCGGAACTCCTATTATCAATCAGCCACAAGTAGCCATCATGGCCGCCGGTGCTATTGTGAAAAAACCAGCAGTGATTGAAACGCCGGAAGGTGATATGATTGGTATCCGTCACAAAATGTTCTTAAGTCATAGTTATGACCACCGAGTAGTAGATGGCGCACTGGGCGGCATGTTCGTAAAACGAGTAGCGGAATACCTGGAAGCTTGGGATTTAAACCGCGAGATCTAGAACGATTTTCTGATATTTGAATTATCTTTAAAAGCCGCCCAATTAGGGTGGCTTTTTAATTACACAACACCCAAACCATGGATTTACAACTGACCCGTCCCATCTGCTTTTTCGACCTAGAAACCACCGGCGTAAATGTCACGAACGACCGCATCGTCGAAATTTGCGTGCACAAGGTGCATCCCGACGGCAAAGAAGAAACCCACACTTGGCGTATTAACCCTACCATTCCTATTCCCGCAGGGGCTTCCGCTGTCCATGGTATCTATGATGCCGACGTAGCCGATAAGCCCACCTTCGCAGATCTTGCTGCTGAAGTGAACGAACTGATCCAAGACAGCGATCTCGCGGGATACAACAGCAATAAATTTGACATTCCCCTTCTAGCTGAGGAATTCCTTCGAGCCGGAATAGACTTCGACATGAGCAAACGCCGCGCAGTCGATGTCCAGAACATCTTCCACCGCATGGAGCAGCGCACTCTTACGGCCGCGTATAAATTTTATTGTGGCAAATCACTCGAGGATGCCCACAGCGCAGAGGCAGATGTGCTGGCCACCTACGAAGTCTTGAAATCGCAGTTAGACCGGTACGAAGAGTTGGAAAACGACATGAGTTTCTTGGCCGAATTCTCCAACCGTCAAAAGGTGGCGGATTTTGCGGGCTTCATCGCCTACAATGGACAAGGGCAAGAGATCTTCACCTTCGGCAAATACCGCGGACAAACCGTTGAAAGTGTCCTCCAGGATAATCCGGGCTATTACAGCTGGATTCAAAATGCGGATTTTCCTCTGTACACCAAGCAAGTATTGACCAAAATCAGATTAAAATCATTCAATAAAGGCGCCTAAGAATTATGAAAATCATTTGCATCGGACGCAACTACGCGAAACACGCGGAGGAATTGAATAACCCTATTCCTGAAGAGCCAG